>DASVXN010000140.1:0-2922 GCA_036392635.1 Sphingomicrobium sp.
GAAGGAATCGCGCATCTTCTCCCGGCCTATGCCGGCCGCGCGATGGAGGCGGAGCTGAACGCGCTCGAGAAGGCCCTCGGAAGCCCCGAGCGGCCGGTCGCGGCGGTCGTCGGCGGCGCCAAGGTCTCGACCAAGCTCGCCGTGCTCAACCACCTCGTCAGCAAGGTCGATCACCTGATCATCGGCGGCGGCATGGCGAACACCTTCCTCGCGGCGCGGGGCGTGAACGTCGGCAAGTCGCTCTGCGAACACGACCTCACCGGCGAGGCGAACGCGATCTTTGACGCCGCCGACAAGGCTGGTTGCACGATCCACCTGCCTTACGACGTCGTGGTTGCGAAGGAGTTCGCGCCGAACCCGCCGAGCCTGCGCACCTGCAACGTGCACGAGGTCCAGGCCGACGAGATGATCCTTGATGTGGGTCCCGCCGCAGTCGAGGCGCTCGCCGACGCGCTCAAGACCTGCCGCACCCTCGTCTGGAATGGCCCGCTCGGCGCCTTCGAAACGCCCCCGTTCGACGCCGCAACGATCGCGCTCGCCAGGACGGCAGCCGCGCTGACCAAGGAAGGCTCGCTCGTTTCCGTCGCAGGCGGTGGCGATACCGTTGCCGCGCTTAATCACGCCGGCGTAGCTCAGGACTTCACCTTCGTCTCGACCGCGGGCGGAGCCTTTCTCGAATGGATGGAAGGGCGCACGCTCCCGGGCGTCGCCGCACTGGAACAATAGGGGTAATCGATGAACCAGACCGACATGACTGCACGGCTAGAGCAGGGCGACGGCTTTATCGCCGCGCTCGACCAGTCCGGCGGCTCAACGCCCAAGGCGCTCAAGGGCTACGGCGTCGAAGAAGGCGCCTGGTCGAATGACGAGGAGATGTTCGACCTTATCCACCAGATGCGTGAGCGGATCATCACCGCGCCCTGCTTCGGCACCGGCAAGGTCCTCGGCGCCATCCTGTTCGAGCGCACCATGGACGGGCAGGTCGGCGGCAAGCCGACGCCGCAGGCGCTGATCGACCAGGGCATCGTGCCCTTCATCAAGATCGACAAAGGTCTGGAGGCCGAGGAGAACGGCGTTCAGCCGATGAAGCCGATGCCGGACCTCGACCAGCTGCTCGTCCGCGCCAAGGGCCTCGGCGTCTTCGGCACCAAGGAGCGCTCGGTCATCAACGTCGCCGACCGCGACGGCATCGCCGCCATCGTCCGCCAGCAGTTCGAGGTCGCCCGACAGGTGCTCGGCCATGGCCTGATGCCGATCATCGAGCCCGAGGTGAACATCAAGAGCCCGTCCCGCGACGAGGCCGACCGCATCCTCATGGCCGAGATCCTCGATCGCCTCGACGAGCTGCACGAGGGCGAGCGTGTCATGCTCAAGCTTTCGATCCCGGCTCAGGCCGGCCTTTTCCAGCCGCTGATCGATCATCCTAACGTGCTGCGCGTCGTCGCCCTGTCCGGCGGCTTCTCGCGTGAAGAGGCTTGCCGCGAGCTCGCCCGCAATCCCGGCATGATCGCCAGCTTCAGCCGTGCGCTCCTCTCCGACCTCCGCCACCAGCAGAGCGACGAGGAATTCAACCGCACGCTCGAGACGGCCATCGACGAAATCTACGAGGCGTCGGTCACGACGATCCCGGCCTGACGGACGACGATCCCGAGTTCGACCCCATCGACTTCCCTCCGCCCGTCCGGACGGAGCCGGCGAAGCTGTACCTGATCAGCCCGCAGGAGGTCGGCGGCACGTTCCCGGACCGTCTGAAGGCTGCACTGGAACCCGGCATTGCCGCCGCGTTTCAGCTTCGAGTGAAGAACGTGGACGAGCACCAGCTCGCCCGCCTTGCCGAGCCGCTGCAGCGCATCTGCGCCGACGCGGACGTCGCGTTCATCGTCAACGACAGCATGAGCCTCGCCAAGCGGCTCGGCGCTGACGGCCTTCACCTCGGCCAGAGCGACGGCGACGTGAGGGAGGCGAGGGCGCTGCTCGGCCCCTCCGCCCAGATCGGCAAGACCTGCCACGACAGCCGCCATCTCGCGATGGAAGCCGGCGAGGCAGGCGCGGATTACGTCGCTTTCGGTGCTTTCTATCCTACGACCACCAAGCCATCGGACTATCGTCCGGAGCCGAGCATCCTCACCTGGTGGTCGACCCTCTTCGAAATCCCCTGCGTCGCGATCGGCGGAATCACCGCTGAGAACGCGCGGCCGCTGGTCGAAGCCGGTGCAGACTTCCTCGCCGTGTGCCAGGCAGTCTGGGGCAAGGACGACCCGGCCGAAGCCGTTCGCGTGTTCGCAGAGGTGATGAAGCCCTGACAGGAACGCCTCCACGCTCCCAGGGTTCTTGGGAGCAAAAGGAGGTCGAAATGACCAGCGACAAGGTGAACATGCCGGCCGACGGTGCCGATACGGAGATGAAGAAAACGGACGACAACGGCGAACTGGCAAGCCGTCGGGATGAGGGTGGCCTGCCCAACACCGGCGAGTCCGGCGGCGGCGCCTATCCGAATCCGCACACCGGCAAGGAGAAGGGCGGCTTCCACGGCGGCCAGAGCGATCCGGGCTACTTCGGCAAGGGCCAGCTAGGCGACAAGGACGTCGGCGAAAACGAGAACGCGCCGAACAAGGAAGGCTAGACGAACTGCCGCTCGCGGTACCACTTTGTGACGATATATTTGGTGCCGCGCTCGACCGCGGTGCCCTCATGCAGCGTCCACGGATTGGGGCTGCCGTCGAGCGCCATGTTGTTCCAGATGAGGATGCGGCCGAGCTTCGGCTCGACCTGAAAGTCTAGCAATTTGAACCGTGTAGCGCCGCCTGCTTCCGGCTCGTTGAGGTAGACCATCGCCGTCCAGGTCCGCTGCCCGCCATGCGGCTCGTATTCGGCCCAATAAGGCTCGTCGACGTAGAAGAAGTCCGCATGCTCCCGAAAGCG
>DASVXN010000141.1:0-3940 GCA_036392635.1 Sphingomicrobium sp.
ATGGCTGATCGCCTCCTTGTCCTCGCCTGAAGCGGCGAAGCCGTGCGCGAAATTGCCGCAGCTGAGGCGCGGGCGGTTGATGCCACGCTCCTTCTGCTCGGCCATCAGCTCGAGATAGCGGCGGCGGGTCGGTCGTGACCGCTCGATGATCCGGTCCGTGACCGCGGCGACGATGGGATGAAGACTCATGGCGCGCCTTTACTCGTGCCAGCTGATGCCGTCTCGCTCCGTGAGCGCGATCGCGGCTGACGGACCCCATGTTCCCGCGCCATAAGGACGCGGCGTGATCCCCTTCTCGGCCCAGGCCGCGCGAATACCGTCGATCCAGGCCCATTGCGCCTCGACCTCGTCGCGGCGGACGAACAGCGTCGGATCGCCTTCGATCAGGTCCAGCAACAGCCGCTCATAGGCGATCCGCCGCCGGTACTCGCTGAACGCATTGGCGAGGCCGATGTCGAGCGGGATCTCGCGCAGCCGAACGCCCTGCCGGTCGAGCCCCGGAGTCTTGGACATGAGGTACAGGCTGATCGTCTCTTCGGGCTGAAGCCCGATGATCAGCTTGTTCGGCCGCGTCGTCGCTCCGCGCGAGGCGAAGATCGAATAAGGCACGTCCTTAAACTGAATGAAGATCTCGGTGTCGCGCTCGGGCATGCGCTTGCCGGTGCGCAGATAGAAGGGCACGCCCTTCCAGCGCCAATTGTCGATATGCGCCTTGATCGCGACGAAGGTCTCCGTCGCGCTCTCGCGGCCAAGCTCCTCGGCGTATCCCGGAACAGGCTCGCCGTTGATCGCCCCACGAGTGTACTGCCCGGTCACGGTCGAGGCCTCGGCCTCCGCAGCGGTGATCGGCCTTAGCGCGCGGAGCACCTTCACCTTCTCGTCGCGGACCGCCGTGGCGTTGAAGTCCCCGGGTGGCTCCATCGCGACCAACGCGAGCAGCTGCAGCATGTGGTTCTGCACCATGTCTCGCAGCGCGCCGGAACCGTCGTAATAGTCCCCCCGCCCTTCGAGCCCAACTGTCTCGGCGACTGTGATCTGGACATGGTCGATGTGCGCGCTGTTCCACAGCGGCTCGAACATCAGGTTGGCGAACCGAAGCGCAATCAGGTTCTGGACCGTCTCCTTGCCCAGATAATGGTCGATCCGGAACGTGCGGTCCTCGGGGAAGTGCGCCGCGACGGCGTCATTGATTTCGCAACTGGTCTTGAGATCGGTACCCAGCGGCTTCTCGAGCGCCATTCGAACCGTCGCGCAGGCAAGGCCTGCTGCAGCGAGACCGTCGATCGTCTGCTTGAACAACGAGGGGGCCGTTGAAAGGAAGATTCCCACCCCGTGGCAGGGATCGCCAATTGTCTCCGCAAGCCTCCCGAAGCTCGACTGGTCGGTGATGTCGAGCGGGACATAGTGGAGGCGTGTCAGGAAGCGCTCGGCAACGTCGGCACTGAAAAAACCCTCGGGCAGATGCTCCTGCAGCGCCTGCTCTGCCCGCTCGCGGAACTCGGCATCGTCCAGCGCCGTGCGCGCAGTGCCGACGATCCGCAGCCCGTCGGGCAGCAGGTTGTCGGCATCGAGCCCGTACAATGAAGGAAGCAGCATCCGCCGCGCGAGGTCGCCCGTCGCGCCGAACAACACCAGGGTGGAGATCCGGTCAGCCATCGTGGGCGTTAGCGCTACAGTGCAGACCAGTTCAGCGCAAAGGGCGAAAGCGTCCGCACGCAGACGTATTCATCTTCGCCCGCTCAAAGGCGGGTGAAGGCAAGTCCGATCATGATCGCCAGTGCGGCGACGCTGGAGCCCATGGCGATCGCCGCTGGCACGCCGCGCCGACGCGCGTAGGCCAGCGTGATCCCGATCTTCACAGCCATGTTGGCGATGATCGTTCCCGCGATTGCCATCGCGGCGAGCAACGGCGAAATCGCCTCGGCCGGCAGACCGCCAAGCGTGATGATGGCGGTGTCCACGTCGGTGGAACCGACGATCAGCAGCAGCACGGCAATGCCCTGCTCCCCGAAGCGCCCGGCGGCCCACTTGGCTGCCACCGCTGCAAAGGCAACAAAGACAAGAAAGCCCAGCGCCGGCACGATGGCGATCGGGTTCCCCGGCGGCGAAGGGGCGTCGCACTTGGGCGCCTTCCTGTAGAGCCAGTACCCCGCACCCCAGGCCACGATAAGCGCCGGAAGGACGATGATCGCGAACGGCACCAGCACGCGGGTTGCCAGCACGGCGATGAGAACGAGGACGCGCAGGTACATGACCGCGCTCGCAAGCGCGATGCCGGCCGGCTCCGCGCCACCCTGCTTGCCGCTCCCTAGCCGCTGGGCCAGCGACTGGGTGACCGCGGTGGAGCTGTAAGCGCCACCAATCAGCGCCGTCGCGATGGTCCCGTGCCGCTCCCCGAATATGCGGTTGGCGACATAGCCGAGAAACGAAAAGCCGGTGACCAGCACCACGACCAGCCAGAGCTTCTGCGGGTTCCACGCACCGAGTGGGCCGTAATGGCCGCTGGGGAGGAACGGCAGCACTGCGCCGGCGATCACCGCATATCGGGCAAGCGCCTTCACATCGTCTTCGTCAAGCTTGTGAAGGAACCCGTGCAGCTCCGCCTTCAGCGCGAGGAGCAAGGTGACAATGCAGGCTCCGGCGATGGCGAACCGCGGCTCCCCTAGTCCCGCGATGAAGCCGAGTGCCAGCGTGGTCACCGCCGCGATCGGCGTGGTTGCGTCGGGCTGTTTGTCGAGGCCGGGACGATGGGCGTAGCCGATGGCGATCACCGCGACGGCCCCGAGCATGATCGCTGCGGCGGGCAGCTCCTGCCGGAACTGCGCCGCAAGCCCGGCAAAGCCCGACACCAATCCCAGAAGCGCAAACGTGCGGAAGCCCGCAACCCGCGTCCCCTCGCGCAGCTGGCGAAGATCGAACCCGCGCTCCACCCCGATCAGCATTCCGCAGGCAAGCGCCGTGACGACGCAGACAGCCTGCCAATACCAGTCGGCGCTCAGCCGAGGCGCTCCGCATGCCAACGCAGATGGTCGGCCATGAAGGTGGAGATGAAATAATAGCTATGATCGTAACTGGGCTGGCGCCGCAGCGTCAGCGCAATGCCGGCATCGCGGCAGGCGCGCTCGAGCAGCTCGGGCTTTAGCTCCTGTTCCAGGAACTGGTCTGCAGTGCCGACATCCACCAGCAGTTCCTGCACCCGAGCCCCATCCTCAATCAGCGCAACGGCATCATGCTTGCGCCAGGCGGCGCGATCCTCACCGAGGTAGCCCGCCAGCGCCTTCTGACCCCACGGCACCCGGCTCGGCGCAACGATCGGCGCAAAGGCGGAAACGCTGCGAAACCGCTCCGGGAAGTTGAGCGCGACGGTCAGCGCGCCATGGCCGCCCATCGAATGACCGGTGATCGCCTGCCGCTCCATGTCGACCGGGAACTCGGCCGCAACGAGCGCCGGAAGCTCCTCCGTAACATAGCTCCACATGCGGAAGTTTTTCGCCCAAGGCTCCTCGGTCGCGTCGACATAGAAGCCGGCGCCTTTGCCGAAATCGTACCCGTCAGCGTCCGGCACGTCGTCGCCGCGGGGGCTGGTATCCGGGGCCACAAAGATCAAGCCGAGCTCAGCGCAGGCGGCGCGATATTCGCCCTTATCGGTGACGTTCGCATGTGTGCAGGTCAGGCCGGAAAGATACCAGACGACCGGCAGCTTCCCGCCTTGCTCCGCCTGCGGCGGCAGGAAGATCGAGAAAGTCATGTCGGTCGAAGTCGCCGACGATGCATGGCGGACGACCAGCTGCCGTCCGCCATGCGACTTGTTCTCCGAGACGATCTCGACCGTCACTGCGCCGGCCGATGCAGCCCGCAGAGCTTGTTGCCGTCCGGGTCGCGCAGATAGGCGAGGTAGAGCTTACCGAATGCATTCTCGCGATAGCCGGGCGGGTCCTCG
>DASVXN010000142.1:0-3608 GCA_036392635.1 Sphingomicrobium sp.
TCGGCAGTGAAACCCGAGCACGCTCGGCGATCGCATAGCGGTCGACGGTTTCGACCGCCCGCTCGATCGTCCAATAATCACGGTGCAGCCGCTCGCTCATGAAGCGGAGCGCGTCGGCTGGGATGTGCAGACCCCGGTCGGCGAAGTGAAGCTGGATCAACGCGGAGAACAACTCATCGTCGGGATGGTTGATCGTGGTCACCGGCGTAATCGCCAGCCGAGTCTTCAGGTCAGGCAGCTTCGGCGCCCAGGCAGGGGGCGCCGCATCGGCGACCATCACCATCGGCCGGCCGGTGTCCTGCGCCTGATTCCACGCGTGGAAGAGCTCTTCCTCGTCGCGCTGGTCGGCGTCATCGAACAGCCGCCCTCCGACCCGTTCGACGAAGCTGCGCGCAAGCAGTGAACGCCCGGAACGTCGCGGCCCCGTCAGGATCGTCGACTTGACGGGCCACATGCTGAACTTGCGGAAATGCTCGAACGCGTCGCGATTGGCGTCGGAGAGGATGAAGCGCGCGTCACCCTCGCTTTGCGGCCAGTCGAGCGGAAGCGCGATCTGGTCCGGTCCCTGCTTCACTGATCTGCCTTTGGAGGCTGACTGGCTGGTGGGGTCGTGGGCTGCGCCGGCGGCTGAGTCGCTGGTGGAGGCGTCGGAGCGGGAGCTGGCGGCGGCGGCAAGGCTGGTGGCTTGTCGCTTTCCGATCGGATCGACACTACCGTACCCGCCGCTTGCGCGGTCCACCCACGACCGCCGAGGGCCGCAGCAAGTTGCGCGGCGCTGCCCTTGAACCGGACCAGAATGTAGCTCGTCCCGCCGGGGTTGATCTGCTGCGGCGTCGCTGATTCTACGCCTGCCAGCGTGCGCAGATGCGCCATCGCGAAATTGTAGAAGTTGACGTTCTTGCCCGAGACCTGAACCTGGAACGAGTTCACCGCGGAGGTCTGGATAGCGACCGGCTTCACCTGGACCGGCAGCGGCGGGAGCGTGGGCGGTGGCGGCAGGTCGAGCGACGCATCGCGCGACAGCCTTCCAGCAGCCATGGCCTGCCCGAAGATCTGGTCGATCCGCTGCGCCCCCTGCGCCATCATGGCCGGCACGCCGTCGCTGTTAGCAGCGGTCAGCGTGAACCCGCCGATGATCTCATTGTCGGGGCCGTGACGAGCGATGAAGCGCGCGCGTGCAGGTCCTCCCGGATACAGCCGCTGCAGCTGAACCTCCGCCACCAGCACGTCGGCTGCGCCGTACATCTGGAGCAGGTTGCGCCACCAACCGCGTCCGGGGCGGCCGCTCTGTGCGGCGTTAATCAGGAGCGGATCGGCCGCCATGCCGCTGACCCGGATATAGTCGATCGGCGACGCCGACGTGCGGAACTGTGCCCACGCGCGCTGCCACGCATTGCGAAGCTCGACGCTTGTCGCCGTTCCGGCGGAGACGGTGATCGGGATGAGCAGCATCGGCGCGGAATGCACGACTGCCGCGCCCTCAACTCCCAGGAACGGTGCAGCGCGGCCCCGATCGAACTGGACGCCGAGATCGGCGATGTAGCGATTGGGCCCGATCTGCTCCCGCTCTACGTTGATGGAGCTGACGATCTGGTCGAGCGTCCCGTCGGGCAGCGTCGGGGCCTGAGCGAGCGGCGCATTGTGCATCTTGGCCCAAAGCGCCTTGAAACCTTCTCGTTGAGCGATGCGCCAGCCCGCGTAGCGCGCGCTCTCCGCATCGGGGCCGCCGGCATCGACGTGAATGCCGCCGATCTCCAGCGTGTTCGAGCTGTCGAGCGGCAGAATCCCGCGGTCCGTGCTCTCGAGCTGCGCGTACACGACGCCACCGAGACCGGCAGCGGCAAGCAGCATGAGGGGGACGGCAAAACGGCGGCGCAGCATTCGTGGCCGTCTTTTGGCGACAATGGCGTGGAAATCCAAGCGGCTTGTCTCTAGTGCCCCGGCGCAATGAGCCAAAAGCCGCTGACCTATGCCGAAGCGGGCGTGTCGATCGATGCCGGCAATGCACTGGTGAAGGCCATCGGACCGCTTGCCCGTTCGACGGCTCGCCCGGGGGCAGATGCGGAGCTCGGCGGCTTTGGCGGCTTCTTCGATCTCAAGGCGGCCGGCTACGAGGATCCGTTGCTCGTCGCCGCCAATGATGGCGTGGGCACCAAGCTGAAGCTCGCGATCGAGACCGGCAATCATGACGGTGTCGGAGTCGACCTCGTAGCGATGTGCGCCAATGACCTGATCGTGCAAGGGGCCGAGCCGCTATTCTTCCTCGACTATTACGCCACCGCGAAGCTGGATAACGAGGTAGCGGCAGCAGTCGTCGCCTCCATCGCCGAGGGTTGCCGTCAAGCGGGCTGCGCTCTGATCGGCGGTGAAACCGCCGAGATGCCGGGCATGTATTCTGCAGGTGATTATGACCTCGCCGGCTTCTGCGTCGGTGCGGTCGATCGCAAGAAGGTGCTGACCGGGCGCGACATCGCCGCAGGCGACGTGGTTCTCGGCATCGCCAGTTCGGGCGTCCACAGCAATGGCTTCTCGCTCGTGCGCCGGATCATCGATCAGGGCGGATGGGACCTCTCCCAAGCCCTGCCCGGACAAGACGGCCGCAGTCTGGGCAATGCGCTCCTCGAACCGACCCGGATCTACGTTCGCGCGTTGCTGCCGCTGGTGCAGGAACGGCGCATCAAAGGCCTTGCCCACATCACCGGCGGCGGACTTCTCGAGAATATCCCGAGGGTTCTGCCGGACGGTTGCCACGCGGTGATCGACACTTCAGCTTGGCAGCTCCCCGCGTTGTTCGCCATGCTTCAAGCGGGCGGGCATGTGGCTGCTGGCGAGATGGCGCGAACGTTCAACTGCGGCATCGGGATGGTTGCGATTGTGGCTCCGGCAGAGGCGCAGTCGGTCACAACTGCGCTCGAAGGCGCCGGTGAGACGGTCTTCGAAATCGGCCGCATCGAACCAGGCTCCCGCGGGTGCACCGTAAAAGGGGCCTGCGGTACATGGGCTTCAGCCGAGGACTGGTCCGCGACGCACAATGCATGACCCCAGGCGCGTTGCGATCCTGATTTCCGGCCGCGGCAGCAACATGCGCGCGCTTGTCGAGCAAGCGCAGGGCTATGAGGTTATCCTGATCGTCTCGAACAAGCCCGACGCCGAAGGCTTGGCATGGGCACGCGAGCGAGGCCTCGCGACGTGGGCACTCGAAAGCAAAGGCCTCGGCAAGGAAGATTATGATCGCCAGGTGAGTGCCGCCCTCGAAGAACATGCTGTCGGCACGATCGCACTGGCGGGGTTCATGCGTATTCTTTCGCCCTGGTTCGTCGAACGTTGGCGCGGGCGGATCCTCAACATTCACCCTTCCCTGCTGCCCAAGTATCGCGGCCTCGACACGCATGCCCGCGCGATCGAAGCTGGCGACCGCGTGAGCGGATGTTCGGTGCACATCGTCACGGAGGAGCTCGATGCCGGCGAGGTCCTCGGCCAGGCCGAGGTGCCGATCGAGCCCGGCGACACACCGGCACGGCTCGAGCACCGCGTCCTTGCCGCGGAACATTCGTTGTACCCCCGGGTCTTGAGCGAGTTCGTCAGACGATGACCGGCCTTCTCGATAA
>DASVXN010000143.1:0-6607 GCA_036392635.1 Sphingomicrobium sp.
CGTAGTGCGGCGCCACCCGGATGCGATTGCCCATCCAGGCGCGCGGCGTGACGGCGGGGCCGAGCAGGTCCGTCCGGTTCTCGCGCTCGAAGCCCGGAAAGATGCTCGGCACTTCCTCCGACTGCACCGCGAGCGCATGCGGGCGAGGGTTGTCGCGATCACGCAGCAGCCGGTCGAAGAACGGGTCGAGTGGAGAGGTCCCGCGCGCGAAGTTCAGCGCGGTCATGTCTTCGGTGTAGAGGAAGCGCCCTTCGATTTCAGGCTCACCGAGCAGCATCGCGACGGGGCGCTCGACGCGGAAGCGGCGGAGATAGGCGATCAGCTCTTCGTCGGAGCGCCTGGCCGCAGCGACTGCGGGCCAATCGGCGCCAAGGTTGCGCAGAACCGCAGGCTGCCCGGCGGCACGGATGGCCGCGAAGGTCGCCTGATCGGCTTTGCGATATTCAGCGACTGGATTGGCGCTCGGCAGAGGTCCTGCCGGGCCGGTGGCAGCATCGCGTAACAAGAGGGTCAGGACTCCCGCGCGAGATCGGCGTCGATGACGTGATTAATCGGAAGCTGCATGGCAAACTTGAGACCGTCAGCGGCGAAGTCGACGTCGGTCTTCGCGCCAAGGTCATAGGGCAGGATACGCTTCAGCAGTTCCATGCCGAAGCCCTCCCGTTCGGGATCGATGCTGGCCCCGTCGACGCCGCGTTCCAACCATTCGAAGTCGAGGTGGCGGTTGCCGTCGGTTCCCGCATAGGACCAGCGCACGGCGATGCGGCCGCCGTTGCGGCCGTGAAGGGCGCCGTGCTTGACGGCGTTGGTCGTCAGCTCGTGCAGCGCAAGGCTCATGGACTCCGCAGCCTTCGGCTGGAGCGCGACCGCCGGGCCTTTGGCGGTAAACTCCTCGCCTTCATGTGCGGCATGGGCCAGCAGCTCGTCGCTGAGCAGCGACATGAGGTCCACGCCCGCTTCCGGATTGCGGGTGACCGCCGACTGCACCCGTGCGAACGCGTCGAGCCGGCCCGTCAGGTGCGCCGCCATCTCGTCCACGCTCTCGCTCGCGTCGGCGGTGCGGGTCGTGATGGACTTGACGAGGGCCAGCGTGTTGCGGACCCGGTGCTGAAGCTCGGCGAGCAAGGTCCGGAGACGGGACTCGCTGTCGCGCAGCGCGGCCTCGGCGCGCACGGTGCTGGTAACGTCGAGGAACGTCAGCACGGCGCCGGCGATAAAATTGTCGACGCTGCGGTAGGGGTGCACGCGCGAGATGTAGTGGCTGCCGTCCCGCGAGGTGACCTCGCGCTCGACGGTGCCGAGCTTGGTGAGCACCTTCCGGACATCGTCGCTGAGGTCCGGGTAAGACACACGCGAGCCGAGATGGTCGATGGGCCGCCCGACATCGGTATCGAGCAGGTGGAAGATCTCCGTCGCGGCTGGCGTGAAGCTGCGGACCCTAAGGTCGTTGTCGAGGAAGATCGTCGCGATCTGTGTTGACTCGAGCAGGTTGCGAAGGTCGCTGTTCGCCTTGGCGAGGTCCCGCACGCGATGGTCGAGCTCGGCGTTGACGGTATGCAGCTCCTCGTTGACCGACTGCAGCTCTTCCTTCGAGGTCTCCAGCTCCTCGTTGGAGGACTGAAGCTCCTCGTTGATCGACTGATATTCCTCGTTCGAGCTCTTCAGCTCCTCGTTGGTGGATTCGAGTTCTTCGATGGTGGCCTGCAACCGATCCTTGGTCAGCCGCAGCTCTGCGTCGAGCCGCTCCACGTGATCGTCGCCAGCGCCTTTCCGCTGCTCGTTCGCTCCCGTCTCGACGATCTCCCCCGCATCCTGGAACAGTACCACCAGGGCGGTGATGTCGTTGCTCTCGGAAATCGGCTCGATGAACAGGCTGACGAGAGATGAGGTTCCGTCGTTTCGAACGGGGATGCGGCGGTGCGCGACTTTCGCCCGCTCCTCCGTCGCCTGATGCAGCAGTGCCCTGAGATCGAGGCGCAGGTCGCGGTGAACGAGGTTGAACAGGTTGAGGCTCGCCGCGCCGCTGGCCGGTTCCAGATATTTGCCGGTGCGTCCGGAGAAATGCAGCACTTCGTACTGCGTATCGATGATGACGTAGGCCGGCCCGTAGCCTTCGGCGATCTGTTCCGCGCGGCGGCCGACGGAGACGGCTAGCGCAGTGGAGCGGAGCGGCGGCTGCACGCGCTCCGACACCGTGTCGACGCGGCTGGTGCGAGCCGTCAGCGGGAACTCCGGCAAGATCTTCGTCGGGGTTTCGAGCCTGCGGAAAAGACGGTTGTGGCGGTCAACGGGCGCGAACAGCTTCTGGTGCCGAGTCACGTTCTCCGAGGCGCCGAGAAGCAGAATGCCTCCCGGCCGCAGCGAGAAATGGAAGATCGGGATCACCCGGTTCTGCAGGTCGGCATTGAGGTAGATGAGCAGGTTGCGGCACGACAGCAGGTCGATCCGGGAGAAAGGCGCATCCTTGATCAGATTGTGCGGCGAGAAGATGCACATCTCGCGCAGTTCCTTGACCACGCGATAGGTGTCGCCCTCCTTCACGAACCAGCGGGCGAGCCGCTCGGGCGTGACATGGTCCGCGATCGCGCTCGAGTAGCGGCCCGCGCGTCCTGCCCCAAGCGCCCGCGCGTCGAGGTCCGTCGCGAAGATCTGGACCGTTGGCCCGTTGTCGACGGTGCCGAGATGCTCTGCCAGCAGGATGCCGATCGAATAGGCCTCCTCGCCGGTCGCGCAGCCGAGAACCCACACGCGCACCTGGTCCTGCGGCCCCTTGCCCTCGAACAGCTTCGGGATTTCCTTTTCGAGCGCCTGGAACTCCGCCGGGTCGCGGAAGAACTGGGTGACTCCGATCAGCAGGTCCTGGAACAGGTGCTGGACCTCGTCCCGGTCCTTCTTCAGCCGCGCGGCATATTGGTCGATGTCTCCGACCTGGACGACCTGCATCCGTCGCTGGACACGGCGGAGGAAGGTGTTGCGCTTGTAGCCGTGGAAGTCGTTCCCCGTCACCGTGCGCAAGGTGCCGGCGATCTGCGTCAGCACCTCGCCGACATGCTCGCTGATCTCCTCGGCTTGGTCCGTCGTGCCGACGGTTTCCAGGCCCGAGACGTAAAGCGCGATCTGCGGCGCGATCTGCTCGATCGGCAGCAGGAGGTCGACGATGCCCGCGGGGGTCGCAGCGCCTTGCTCGGCCGCCGCTTCCTCGTCGCCGCTGAGGCACTCGGCGATCGCGAGGCCGCCGAACTGCTTGGTTGCGGTCACCCCGGCGGTACCGTCGCTTCCGAGACTATTAAGGATCACGGCGACGGAGCGGTCGCGGGCATGCTCGGCCAGCGAGATCAGCAGGCTGTCGACCGTCCCGCGAAATGCCGGTTGCTGCTCAGTGCCCCGAACTGCGATGCTGCCGTCGACGACCGTGATGAGCTCGCTTCCGCCACCGACATGGATGACGCCCGGCTCGAGCGGGGCGCCGTCCTTGCCCAGGCGGACCTCCAGTCCGGTAACGTCCGACAGGGCCTGGAGCACGGTATCGACGGTTAGACCGTCCTGCTGCCGCACGGCGATGACGTAGGCGGCGCCGAGATCGTCGAGATCGCGGAACAGCGTCAGCAGGGATTCAAGCGAAGCGGCGCACACGCCGATACCGACGACCGCGACCGGCTTAGCCTTGTCATCGCGCGCCGACGCCCGCGAGGATTTGATCACCTTGTTGTTACGTTCCGCCACACGCCGGTCCTGCCAGAGAGTCATCTTAGACCCAAGGGGGCCAGCGCAGAAGCCGGTTTAACGGTCGTTAGGGTCGTTTCGCGGGCTGCTGCGCAGTGTTTCGACCGCGGCCTCGCGAAGAACAGTAGCGTAGCGCGCGAATTCGACCGCACGGGCCTCATAGAGCTCGGCGACGGCGGTGCGCCCGGTCTGCCGTGCATCCTGCGCCATCCGCGAGACGAGCGTCACGCGCTCTTCCATCACCCGCAGGGCGATCCGAAGAGCGTCGTCGACTTCCATGCGGCGCGCCGCGAGAACCTCGGCCGTCTGCGCGTGACCGATTTGGCAGCGATAGCGAAGCGGCTGCTGGTCGCGCACTTCGGAGAGAACGCCCTGGCAGTCGGGACAGCTCAGCGCGCTCGGGTCTGCGAACTCGCGAAGGGTCTGGGCTCCGAGCCGTGCGCCCGCGGCAATGCCGATCTCCAGCGCAAGCGAGTCGGGGCAGTCGACGAGTGGACCGGCGTCACGGCCGACGACGTCCGTCAACAACTTCGCGAGGTCTTCGGCCGGAGCGACTTCGTCCGCATCGACGGTTTCCAGCGCCGCGAGCGGCATTTGGTCGGCGGCGGCGTCGAGCGGATGCTGAACGATCGCGATCCCGCCGCACGCCTTGATGGCTGACAATCCCGAAGCGCCGTCGTTGAGCATGCCGCTGAGGATCACGCCGACGGTGCGAGGGCCGTAGGAAAGCGCGGCAGAGCGGAACAAGGGGTCGATCGCGGGCCGCGCCATGTTCTCGCGGGGGCCCTCGCCGAGCCGTATAGTGCCGTCCACGATCAACAGATGACGGTCGGGGGCGGCGACATAAACGCGGCCCTGCTCGACTGGCTGTCCGTCAGTCGCGGGTATTACGGGAATGGCACTCGCCCCGGCCAGCGCGTCGGCAAGGTAAGCCGAATGGGCCGGGACATGAGTGGCGACGAAGAAGGTCGCCGGGATGTCGGTCGGCAATCCACCCAGGATTTGCCTGAGTACGGCGCCGCTACCCGCGGAACCCCCGATAACGACAATGTCCTGCTTGGCCACGGAGACTCGCTTTCGCGGAGGAGAGCGAACGTAAGTTGGATACGTTCCTTGGCATCTGTGTTAATCTGGGACGCGCGCGAACCCGAACCGGTTCGGCAAGTAGAGGATGAGCATGGCCGATCTTGAAGGCGCCAGAGTTCTCGTCGTCGAGGATGAATATCTCATCGCCGACGACCTCGTCCGTGCGCTCCACGCCGCGGGAGGGCAGGCCGTCGGTCCCGCGGGCTCGCTCGACCATGCGCGCACGCTTCTCGACGAAGAGGAGGTGGACGCAGCAATCCTCGACCTCAACCTTCACGGCGAGATGGCCTTCCCGCTCGTCAGCGATGTCCAGAAGCGCGGACTGCCTTGCGTCATCATGTCGGGCTACAGCCCGGAGTCGCTGCCCGAATCCATCCGGCACGTTCCCAACCTCGAAAAGCCGGTCGATCATGAGCGCGTGGTGCGTTCCCTCGCAGCCGAGATCGTCGCGAAGTCGGCCTGACCGGGCTTACGCCTCCCCCATGCTGCTCAACATCAGCGTCCGGTGGCTCCTATGCTCGTGCAGCGTCGCCTCGAATTCGGCGAGCAGCTCTTCGGCCTGGTCGGTGGGAAGGCCGCGCGAGCGCAAGCGTGAGATCAGCTCTTCCTGCTGAACGATGTGCCGCTCGCCCTGGGCGATGTGCTTGTCCACCATCTGGATGTCGGCCGCGGTGTACACCCGGCGTCCTATACCACAGCGCTGCGCGCCAGTAATGCGGGTTGGCCCGGCCTGCCGTTCATCGAAAAGGCCGGCCGGCCGCTGGAGCGCCGTTGCGAAGCCCGCGACTGCCGTTAAGGTCGGTCCACTGCTCGAAATTTACCCGGAGAACTCAAGCTGATGCGTAACCTCAGCCGCCTGGCCCTGCTTGCTTGCGCAACCATCCTCACGCCGCCGGTCTTCGCTGCAGCGCCGCAGTCGGTTCCGATCCCGACGCTGGTCCGGGAAGTCTCCATCCCGCACACCATCTACAAGCTGAAGAACGGCCTGACGGTGATCGTCAGCGAGGACCACAAGGCGCCGATCGCCGCAGTCAGCGTCTGGTACAATGTCGGCTCCAAGGACGAGCCCAAGGGCAAGACCGGGTTCGCGCACCTGTTCGAGCATCTGATGTTCAACGGGACCGAGAACCTGCCGGGCGACTTCCAGTCCTATCTCGACAACATCGGCGCGACAGACAGCAACGGCAGCACCTGGTTCGACCGCACCAACTATTTCGAGACGGTGCCGGCAGGCGCGCTTGACCGGGCTTTGTTCCTCGAGAGCGACCGCATGGGCCACCTGCTTGGTGCGGTGACGCAGGGCGTGCTCGATAACCAGCGCGGCGTCGTCCAGAACGAGAAGAGGCAGGGCGACAGCCGGCCGGGCGGCCTCGTGCCGTATGAAGTGTACGGCACGCTGTTCCCGGATCCGCACCCTTATCACCACAGCACCATCGGCTCGATGGAGGACCTCGACCAGGCCAGCCTCGCCGACGTGAAGCAATGGTTCCGCGAGAAGTACGGCCCGAATAATGCGGTGCTGGTGATCTCGGGCGACGTCACCCCAGCGCAGGTCCGTCCACTCGTGGAGAAGTATTTTGGGGACATCGCGCGGGGTCCGGTCAACAATCCGGCGCGGGCGAACGTGCCTACGCTGCCCGCGGCCAAGACGATCGAGATGAAGGATCACGTCGCGGTCACCAGCATCACCCATTATTGGGCGGTGCCGGGGATGCTCGACGCACGCATGCCGGCGCTCGACGTTGGCGCTGCAGTCCTCGGTGGTCTCGCAAGCTCGCGGCTCGACGACGAGCTGGTC
>DASVXN010000144.1:0-2532 GCA_036392635.1 Sphingomicrobium sp.
CATGACCACGATTCCGCGCGCCGAGGCGGCGGGCACGTCGATCGTGTCGACCCCGATCCCAGCCCGGCCGATCACCTTTAGCCGGGGAAGGGCGGCGTCCATGACCGGCGCGGTGACGCGCGTGGAGCTGCGCACCGCGAGCCCGTCGTAATCGCCGATGATCGCGGCGAGCTCATCGGGAGAGAGGCCTGGCTTTTCGTCGACCTGGATGCCGCGGTCGCGGAAGATCGCGGCGGCCTTCGGGTCCATCTTGTCGGCGATGAGCACGCGTACCTGTTCGCTCATGCCGTCTTCTCCCGTGCCCAGTCGAGCCATGGCGTCAGCGCCTCGATGTCGGCGGTCTCGACCGTCGCTCCGCACCAGATGCGAAGGCCCGGCGGGGCGTCGCGATAGCCGGCGATGTCGTAGGCCGCGCCTTCCTTCTCCAGCAGGCCGGCGAAGGCCTTGATGAAGTCGGCATCGGCGCCGTCGACGCTGAGGCAGACCGACGTGGTCGAGCGGTTCGCCGGATCGGCGGCCAGATGGCTGAGCCACTCACGCTCCTGGACGATGCGGTCGAGCGCGGCAGCGTTGGCGTCGGACCGCTGCTGAAGCGCACGCGCGCCGCCGATCGACTTGGCCCATTCCAGCGCCCAGATCGCATCCTCGACGGCGAGCATCGACGGCGTGTTGATCGTCTCGCCCTTAAAAACGCCTTCGCTGAGCTTGCCCTTGGAGACCAGGCGGAAGACCTTCGGCAGGGGCCGGTCAGGTGTGAAGCTTTCGAGCCGTTCGACCGCTCTCGGCCCGAGGATCAGGACCCCGTGCGCACCCTCGCCGCCAAGCACCTTCTGCCAGGAGAAGGTCGCGACATCGATCTTCTCCCAAGGCAAGTTGTAGGCGAACACCGCGCTCGTCGCGTCGGCAAAGCTCAGGCCCTCACGATCGTCGGCGATCCAGTCGCCGTTCGGTACCCGCACGCCCGAGGTGGTGCCGTTCCAGGTGAACAGCACGTCGTTCGACCAGTCGACCTGCGCGAGGTCGGGCAGCTGGCCATAGTCTGCGCGGAGAACGGTAGGATCTAGCTTCAGCTGCTTGACGGCGTCCGTGACCCAGCCTTCGCCGAAGCTTTCCCACGCGAGATTGGTGACGGGCCGGGCGCCGAGCATCGTCCACATCGCCATCTCGAAGGCGCCCGTGTCGGACCCTGGAACAATGCCGATGCGGTGCGTGTCAGGCAGTTCGAGCAGCTCGCGCATCAGGTCGATGCAATATTGCAGTCGCGACTTGCCGATCTTCGCGCGGTGCGAGCGACCAAGCGATTCAGTGGAAATTTCGGAAGGGTCCCAACCCGGCGGCTTCGCGCACGGGCCCGAGGAAAAGAACGGTCGCTTGGGACGAATATTCGGCTTCACCGGGCGCACGTCGGCGCCCGAGGTAACAACTTCAGTCATATGACTCTCCTTGCAGAGAGCTCGCGCCGCGTTGGGACGGCGTGGCCCGAAGCCGGTTCTAAGGCCGATTGCGGCACCCGCAAGGCAACCGCGAAAGATTCGCCTTTCGATAAGCTTGGCTCTGTATGTTGCAGTGCACAACAGCTTGAATTTGCTCACATCTGGCGGTCGCGTCCGCAGATATCCTCCGTTCACCGCAACGACCGGACGACTCGTCCCGGAACGGCCGACCGAAGGTTGAATTTGTTAACCATCCGAAAGCAGTGTCCTCCTCAGCCAAGCGCGGCGGGGCAATCCGTGCATAGGGCGAGGGGCTGGGGAGCTCCTTGAAATTGGGAATCAGCGAGGCGCTTTCGCGCGCGCTGTTTTGTGGAGCGGGTTGCACATGACGCAAGTATTGGCCGCGACGTCGGGCCTCTTCCGAGATCGCGATCTATTCGTCCACGACGGATCAAAGCTTCGCCGTTTTCGTGTTTCCGCACCGCTCCAGGCGGTGTTTTTCGTGGCGCTGCTCACGCTTGTCGGCTGGGCCGGCTACGCGACCGCGCGCCTCGTGTCCGCTCCCCCGGCCGTCGTTGCCCCCATGAACCTCTCCGCCGCCACCGAAGCCCGCGCCCGCCAGATCGAACAGCGCCAGGCCATCATCGAAGCCGCGCTCGCCGGCCAGAAGATCGACCCGCAGCTTATCGCCGCCGCTGCTGATGGCCGCGTTGCCAGCGAAGGCCCGCTCGCGCGCGTCGAGCGGGCGCAACTCGAGCAAGCCGCGCTCGTGGCGAAGGCGCTCGACGTCCGCTACCAGGTCACCACTGCCGAGCTGAAGCGGCTTGGCATCACCCCGGCCCGCGTTGGCAGCCACGAAGGCGTCGGCGGTCCGTTCGAGAGCGCCGGAAGCTCCACCTTCAAGAGCCTGTTCGACAGCTGGAAGAAGCTCGACCAGCTCCAGGATGGCGTGATCGCGATCCCGTCGGACAAGCCGGTTCGCAATAACGTTTCTTTCACCAGCGGCTTTGGGGTCCGCTCCGACCCCTTCATGCGCGGCGCCGCCATGCACCCGGGTATCGACCTTGCCGGCTCGCTCGGCACGCCGATCATGGCCACC
>DASVXN010000145.1:0-5140 GCA_036392635.1 Sphingomicrobium sp.
CCTCCATCCTTCCATTTCGACGACGCGATAATCGACGTCGAGCTTGAAATGGTCGACGAACCATTTGCCGAGCTCGCCCAGTGTCAGCCCGTGGCGCATCGGGATCGGACCGGCGCCGACGAAGCTCTCCCAGCCCGGGCGCAGAGTGAGGCCCTCGATCGGCCTTCCTGCCGGGTTCGGCCGGTCGAGCACCCATACGCTCTTGCCATGTTCGGCCGCTGCCTCGAGCACGTACAGAAGCGTGGTGATGAACGTGTAGATGCGGCAGCCGAGGTCCTGGAGGTCCACGAGGATGGTATCGAACGTCCCCATCGACTGCCCGGTCGGGCGACGGACTTCGCCATAGAGGCTGAATACCGGGATTTGGTGCACCGGATCGGTGAAGTCGTCCGACTCCACCATATTGTCCTGCTTGTCGCCGCGGAGCCCATGTTGCGGACCGAAGGCGGCGGTGAGCTTCAGCCCGGTCGCGGCAAGTGCGTCGAGGCTGTGCGTGAGGTCGCGGGTGACGGACGCCGGGTGTGCGAGCAGCGCCACCCTTCTGCCTTCGAGGGGACGGCGAAGCTCAGGCTCGGCGAGGAGCCGGTCGATTCCGAACAGGGTCATGCATTCGCTGTCTAGGCAAGCTTGGCGGCGAAGCAATCAGGAGCGTGGAAGTCGGGCTTGTCGTCCGGCGGATGAGCGAGTGCCCAGTAGGACTTGGTGCCGTCTTTCTCTTCGAGGATTGCCGAGATCCCGAGCTGCCAGGGCACGTCGGCGTCGACAGCGATGGTGGCGCCGACCGCCCACCAGGTCAGATTGTCCTCCATGCGGATGTACGGGTCGGCCACGTCGGCATCTTCCCTGCCCTCGCGATGCGACGTGAAGTCGTAGCTCGCCCAGTCGCCCGAGGGCGCGAAATTCCATTCGCGATAGGCCTCTTCGTCCGGGGCGCGGAGGAACACTTCGAAGCAGGTCGTCTGCCACAAGTCCTCTGCGCGGCCCGGCCCCGAGGCTTCCGGAACGACGAACCGACTCGCCGGCGCGCCAATGCCGAACCAGATGTTGGTCGAAGCGACGACGCCCAGCGCTCCGGCATGGTCCACATTCGCCCAGACCTTGAAGTCGGGAGCCGACGGCGGCGTATCCGGATGCGGCACGAGATTGAGCTGCATTGGCGCATCCTAGCAGCCGAGGGTTAACGAGGCTAAGCGGCAATCATGGGTTCCTACAATTCTTCTCTTTTGAGGCTGCTCGACGAGCGGGGCTACATCCACCAGATCACGGACGCGGCGGCTCTCGATGCCCTCGCCGAACGGCAGATCGTGCCAGGTTATATCGGCTTCGACGCGACGGCGCCAAGCCTGCACGTGGGCAGCCTACTCGTGATCATGCTCCTGCGCCGGATGCAGCAGGCCGGACACAAGCCCATAGTCCTAATGGGTGGCGGGACGACCAAGGTCGGAGATCCGTCGGGCAAGGACGAGAGCCGGAAGCTGCTCACGGCAGAGGCGATCGACGCGAACATCGCCTCGATCCGGCGCGTGTTCGAGCGGTTCCTGACCTTCGGTGACGGGCCGACCGACGCCGTGATCCTCAACAATGCCGAGTGGCTCGACAAGCTCGAGTACATCTCCTTCCTGCGGGACGTCGGCCGGCACTTCACCATTAACCGCATGCTGACCTTCGACAGCGTGCGACTGCGCCTCGATCGCGAGCAGCCGCTGACGTTCCTCGAGTTCAACTACATGATTCTCCAGGCTTACGACTTCCTGGAGCTTTCGCGGCGGGCCGGATGCCGGCTCCAGCTTGGCGGATCGGATCAGTGGGGCAACATCGTCAACGGCATCGAACTGACGAGGCGGATCGACGGAACGGAGGTGTTCGGAGTCACGTCTCCGCTCATCACCACCGCCGATGGCGCCAAGATGGGCAAGACCGCGGCAGGCGCGGTGTGGCTCAATGCCGACCTGCTGAGCCCTTACGATTACTGGCAGTTCTGGCGGAATACGCAGGACGCCGACGTCGGGCGCTTCCTGCGGCTGTTCACCGACGTGCCGCTCGACGAGATCAGCCGGCTCGAGAGCCTGCCGGGGGCCGAGATCAACGAGGCCAAGATCGTGCTGGCGACCGAAGCGACGGCGATGCTGCACGGGCGAGAAGCTGCATTCGCGGCCCAGGAGACGGCTCGAGCGACTTTCGAGCAGGGTGCCGCAGGCGAAGACCTGCCGACGCTGTCGCTTGGAGACGGACTCAACGTGGCGAATGCGTTGACGGCTATCGGCTTCACGCCGTCGAACAAGGAAGCGAAGCGGAAGATTGCGGAAGGTGCGGTGCGCCTGGACGACCAGGTCGTCAGCGATCCAGGCCTGGTGCTGACGGCTGGCGAGCAGCCGCTAAAGCTCAGTCTCGGCAAGAAGAGGCATGCGCTGCTCGTCCGCTAGCTGCGACGGACGAGGACGACACCCGCAATCACCAGCGCGGCGCCGGCAATCCGGCCAAGGTTGATCGGTTCGCGAGGGAGTCCAAAGGCTCCTGCCTGGTCGAGCCACAGCGCCATTGCGATCTGGCCGGCAATACCGATGGTGATGAGCGACGCGAGGCCGATCCGAGGCGCGGCATAAGCGGCGACGGCAACGTAGATGGCGCCGTAGAGGCCGCCCAGCCAAGCGTACCAGCGAAGGTTCGCGAACGCGGCGCCACCCGGTCGGTTGCCGCTCAAGAGCCAGACCAGCAGCAGTGCCAGGGTTCCGACCGCGAAGGAGATGAGCGCGGCGAGCACCGGCGAGCCACCGGCGCGCGCGAGCATGGCGTTCGTGGGCGCCTGCATCGCAATCATTCCCCCCGCGCCGAGCACGAGCAGCACGGGCAGCAGCGTGGCTGGGTTCATTCGGTCAATCCTTAGCCAGAGCGGAGCAGGCCGACTGCCTGGTCGCGTTCGAAGAGGTAGAGGCAGATACGCGCGGCCTGCCCGCGAGGTCCGGCGAGCCCGCCGTCGCGGTCCAGGAGGAGCATGGCGTCGCTCTGCGCGATCGGTGCCAGCGTTTGAACGTCTTCCGCCGTCGCGACTCGGAACGCCTCCTCGCCCGATTGCCGCGTGCCCAGAATCTCGCCGGGACCGCGCAGACGGAGGTCTTCCTCGGCGATACGGAAGCCGTCGCTTGTCTCGCGCATCAGGGAGAGGCGCGCTCTGCCCACTTCGCTGAGCGTCTGCCCTCGAAGCAGGAGACAGACGCTCTTGCCGGTCCCTCGACCCACACGGCCGCGGAGCTGGTGGAGCTGGGCGAGGCCGAAGCGCTCGGCACCTTCCACGATGATCAAGGTCGAGTTCGGCACGTCGACACCGACCTCGATCACCGTTGTCGCAACGAGCACGGCGAGGTCACCCGCTGCGAAGCGGCTCATGACCGCATCCTTTTCGGGGCCCTTCATCCGTCCGTGCACGAGGCCGACGCGGTCGTCCCCGAAGCGTTCTCTCAGTACACGCGCGCGCTCTTCCGCCGCGGCGGCATCGCTCTTCTCGCTCTCCTCGACGAGCGGGCACACCCAATAGGCCTGGTTGCCCTCAGCGACGTGCCGGCCGAGCCCATCGATGACGTCGCCCAGCCGCTCGTCGCTGATCACCCGCGTTTCGACCGGCGTGCGGCCGGGCGGCATCTCGTCGATCCGGCTGACGTCCATTTCCCCATATTGCGTGAGCGTAAGAGTCCGCGGGATCGGTGTCGCGGTCATGACCAGCAGGTGCGGCGGATGCTCGGCCTTCGAGGAGAGCAGCAGGCGCTGCGAGACGCCGAAGCGATGCTGCTCGTCGATGACTGCGAGCCCAAGCTTGCGATAAGCAACCTTCTCCTGGAAGATCGCGTGGGTGCCGACGAGGATGTCGATCGACCCGTCCGCGAGCCCCATCAGAACGCTGTCGCGCGCCCTGCCCTTCTCCCGGCCAGTAAGGATGGCGACCCGCACACCGATGCTGTCGAGCTGCTTGAGCAAGGTCGCATGGTGCTGCCGCGCGAGGATCTCGGTCGGCGCCAGCAAGGCGGCTTGAGCGCCTGATTCGACGGCGGTCAGCATCGCAAGCAAGGCGACGAGCGTCTTGCCCGAGCCAACGTCGCCCTGAAGGAGGCGGAGCATCGGCGCGGACTGCGCCATGTCCCCGCGGATCTCTTCGACGACCCGCCGCTGCGCGCCGGTGAGATCATATGGCAGGCGAAGCTTGGCCGTCAGCTCACCGGTTCCGGGGAGCGGAACGGTTCGATGGCGCCGCTGCGACTGGCGCAGCAGCATCAGCGCGAGCTGGTTGGCGAAGATCTCATCGTAAGCGAGCCGCTTGCGGGCTGTGTCCGTGCCGGGTTCGCGATGAATGAGCGCAAGCGACCCGCGCCACGGCGACCATCCTTCGCGAGCGAGCAGTCCAGTCTCTATCCATTCGGGAAGCTCCGGCGCCCGCTCCATGCCATCGCGCACGAGTTCGCCGAGGCGGCGGCTCGTGAGGCCCTCCGTCAACGGGTACACGGCTTCCCGGAGCGCCGGCTGCGCCCCCTGACCGGGCTCACTCACCTCCGGATGGATGATCTGCCATTCGTCGCCATAGGCTTCGAGCTTGCCCGAAACGGTGCGGAGCTGGCCGATTGGCAGGCTGCGCTTTGCCCACCCGGGATTGTTGAAATAGACCAGCGTGACGGTGTTCCCGTCCCCGTCCGACGCATAGACTCGCGTCGGCCCACGCCCCGCGCGGCTCTCGCGAGTTTCGAACGGTTTGAGGTCCAGGATCACGTTGCGGCCGAGCAGCACGGGCGATGCGGCAGGCGCTCGCACGCGCTCGATCGAGCCGGTCGGTAGGTGGTAGAGCAGGTCGACGACCCTGCTGATGTCGAGCTTCTTCAGTTGCTTGGCGACCTGTGGCCCAACGCCCTTCAGCGCCTCCACTTCCGTGAACAGCGGATTAAGGATTTCGGGCCGCATGCCCACCTGTTAGCGGCTGTTCCGCGCCTCGCAATGAGGCGCAGCAGCGACTACATGGAGCCTATGCCCCTAGACCCGGAATTGAAGCGCCTTGCGTGGCGCGCGCATCATCGCGGCACGAAGGAGGCCGACCTGCTGATCGGCGGATATTTCGATGCGCACCATGAAAGCTGGACCGCCGAGCAGCGCGCCCAGTTCG
>DASVXN010000146.1:0-3664 GCA_036392635.1 Sphingomicrobium sp.
ACAGGGGCAACTGACCGGCAGCGAAGCACGGTATCGCCAGGTCGTCGGCCATGCGCCGGGCGTTCTCGCGCCGCCGCCGCCGCTGCCACCGCTGCCGACGACCGCGGACGAGGCGGTGCGCATCGCGCTGGCCAACAATCCTGATCTCATCTCGATCAGCCGTCAGGCGATTGCCGCCGGCTATGACGTGAGCGTCGCCCGCGCGAGCCGCCTGCCGAGGCTCTCGGCGGTCGCGGGCGAGACCTATGCCAACAACATCGGGGGCAACAACGGGCAGTTCGTTCCGAACACCGGCAATGCGACCACGGTGGGCCTCAGCGCCCAGGTTCCGCTGTTCCAAGGCGGCTTGCCGGCGGCGCGCATCCGCCAGGCGCAGGCCCAGCAGGGCCAGGTGCTGGAGCAGGTCGTCGGCACTGAGCGCGCGGTCGTTCAGGCAGCCCGTGCAGCCTTCGCCAGCTACGAGGCCGCGCAGCGCGCCATCCAGGCGCAGACCGTCGCCGTCCAGGCAAGCCAGCTCGCGCTCGAAGGCAACCGCGCCGAGCAGAGCGTCGGCACACGCACGATCATTGAAGTGCTGAACGCCGAGCAGGAGCTGCTCAACGCGCAAGTGGCGCTGGTGAGCGCCAAGCGCGACTCCTATGTCGCCGGTTTCCAGCTGCTGAACGCCATGGGCCAGGCCCAGGCGCAGGAGCTCGGGCTAGACGGGGGGCCGCTCTACGATCCGCTCGGCAACTACCGCCACGTGTCGAAGAACTGGAACGACTGGGCGAACGACCGCCGTCATCCGACCATCGCCACCCGCACCGTCAGCCCGCAGGAGTTGCCGACGACGCCGATCGTGACGCCGCAGATCGACTCGGCGCGGATCGATCCGTCGGCTCCCGTGGTGCCCGGCGCGTCCCTTCCCATCACGACGACGTTGCCGCCGACGAGCACGACGCCGGTCTCGAGCACCATCCCGGGCGTGACTCGGCCGAAGCGTTAATTATACAAGCGGCTATGCAGTCCGCCGGCCGCGAACCCTCGATGGAAGACATCCTCGCCTCGATCAAGAAAGTGATCGCGGAGGAGAAGGAGCTGCGCACGACCGTGCGCGCTGCCGGAAGTGGCGGCGAGCACGAGCTTGCGGACGAGCTTCCGGAGGATTCGTCGGCTTCGGATGAGGACGTGCTCGAGCTCGATCAGCCGCTCGCGCCACCGGTCGACCTCGGCCCGCCGCTGATCGACGAGCAGGCTGCGGGCAAGAGCCGGCAAGCGCTGGAACAACTGCAGACGGTCGCCGCGACCGTGCCGCCACCGCCACCGTCGGCCAATCCGCTCGAGGACATGATCCGCGAAATGCTTCGGCCGATGCTCAAGCAATGGCTGGACGAGCATCTGCCGCAGATGGTCGATGAACATGTGAAGCGCGAGATCTCGCGGATCACTGGGCGACCGCTCTAGTCCTTGCCAGTTGCGCGGGCTTTGCTACGCCTGCGACATGATCCAGCCCAAGCTCCTTGTCGCCGCCGCAGTCGCAGCGTTCGCGATTACGCCCGCTGCCGCCCGGCCGATGACCGCAACCGACCTCCAGTCGATGCATCGGCTCGGCGCCCCCGACGTGTCGCGCGACGGCCGCTATGCGGTCTTCACCGTCTCGACGACCGACTGGAGCAAGAACAAGCGGGTCAACACGCTCCACCTCCTCGACCTCAGCAAACCCGGCGCCCAGCCGCAGCCGGTCGCTGGAGCCGCCAAGGGCCACGACGCCGTCTTCGGACCCGATGGCAGCCTGTGGTTCCTGATGGCGGTCGGCGCGCACGACCAGCTGTTCCGCAAGCCGATGGTCGGCGCGGCGGTTCAGGTCAGCAATTTCAAAGGCGACATCAGCGGCTTTCGCCTGTCGCCCAACGGCAGCCGCGTCGCTGTCTGGGCCGACCGCGACCTTCGCTGCACCGATCTCAGCTGCGCCGGCCTGCCTGCGAAGCCGAAGACCGGCTCCGGCCGCACCTACGACCAATTGTTCGTGCGGCATTGGGACGCCTGGGCCGAGCCGGGCGTGCGCTCGCGGCTGTTCGGCTTTGACGTGGGCGCCAATGGCAAGCTCGTCGGGAACGGCGTGCTATTGAGCGGCAATCTCGTCGGCGACGCGCCGACCAAGCCGTTCGGCGGCGCTGAAGAGCTCGCCTTCTCGCCCGACGGTTCGACCGTCTTTTTCGTGCTCCGCGAAGCCGGCCGGATCGAGGCGCTGTCGACCGACCTCGACATCTTCGCCAGCAATGGGGCGGGGCCCCCGACCAAGCTGACGCAAACCAACCGAGCGACCGACACGCTGCCGACCGTCTCGCCCGATGGGCGGACGCTCGCCTATGTCGCCATGGCCCGGCCGGGCTACGAGTCCGACCGCCAGGTGCTCATGCTGCGCGACCTGGCGACCGGTGCGGTGCGCCCGCTGACGCAGGCCTGGGACCGTTCGGTCGACTCCATCGAATGGTCGCCGGACGGACGGAGCCTGTTCGTCACTGCCGGCGACACGCTCGAAGAGCCGATCTTCCGGGTGGATGCCGCGACGGGTCAGGTGACCCGCCTCACGGGCGAGGGTCACTATGGCAACGTCCAGGCGCTGCCCGGCGGCGCGGTGCTTGCGACCATGAACAGCATCGCTGCGCCGGACGACCTCTACCGCATCGACGCGAACGGGCAGGCGACCAAGCTTACCGACCTCAACCGCGCGCTGCTCGCTGAGCTCGACCCGATCACGGTGAACAAGTTCAGCTTCAAGGGCGCGAACAACGACACCGTGTGGGGCATCGTCGCCAAGCCGGCGAACGCCGCGGGGAAGCTGCCCATCGCCTTCCTCGTCCACGGCGGCCCGCAGGGGAGCTTCTCCAACAGCTGGTCCTACCGCTGGAACCCTCGCGTCTTTACCTCGCCGGGCTACGCGGCGGTCAGCGTCGATTTCCACGGCAGCACCGGCTACGGCCAGCGCTTCACCGACGCCATCCACCAGAACTGGGGCGGCTGGCCGCTCGAGGATCTTCAGAAGGGCCTCGCCTTCGCCACCGCGCACGACCCGCAGCTGGACGCGGACCGCGCCTGCGCCGCCGGCGGCTCTTACGGCGGCTACATGATGAACTGGATCGAAGGACAGTGGCCCGACCGCTTCCGCTGCATCGTCCAGCACGACGGCGTGTTCGACGCCCGCGCCATGGCCTACGAGACCGAGGAGCTGTGGTTCGACGAATGGGAACACGGCGGCCACGCATATTACGAGGCGCCGCAGGAGTTCGAGAAGTGGAACCCGGTCAATTACGTCACGCGCTGGAAGACGCCTCAGCTCGTGATCACGAGCGAGAACGACTTCCGCATCCCGTATACGCAGGGGCTCGCCGCCTTCACCGCCCTTCAGCGCCGCAACATCCCGTCGCGCCTGCTGATCTTCCCGGACGAGAACCACTGGGTGCTGAAGCCCAAGAACTCGGTCCAATGGTATGACGAGGTGTTCGGCTGGATGGGACGCTACATCGGCGGCACGCCGGCCGCGGCACCACAGGCGACCGGGAAGCCCGAGCGAGGTTGATGCTGCATCGCAGCGCGGTTAGTCGCGCTGCATGAGCGAGCTTCCCAAGACCTTCGAACCCCGCGCGATCGAGGATCGCTGGTACGCGCATTGGGAAAGCGGCGG
>DASVXN010000147.1:0-4553 GCA_036392635.1 Sphingomicrobium sp.
CGCCGGCTAACCCTCGGCGCACATCGCGGGCGATCAGTGCCGCGATCATGCTGTCAGGTCCAGGCGGTGCCATTCGCCAGGCAGCGGCTGGTGCGAGGCTGCGAGGACCGCGCCACCGGACTGGAGATGGCGGCCGATCAAGGCAGACAGCAAAGTCGCCCCGTCGAAGTCGAGCGCGTTCAGCGGCTCATCCAGGAGCCACAGCGGAACCTCCGAAGCGGCGACGCGCGCGATGGCGGCGCGCTTGAGCTGTCCCGAGGAAAGCCAGCGGACCGGCATTTCGGGCAGATGGGCGAGCCCCATCGCCTGCAATGCGTCGTCCGGCTCGCGAACCCAGAAGCGCAGAGCGCGGCGAAGCGGCAGCTCGCGATCCAAGGCGACGTTGTCGTCCGCCAGCGCCAGTGGTGACCGCTCGATCTGCCCTGCCTCGGCGCCCAGCAGACCCGCGGCAAGGCGAATCAGGCTCGACTTGCCGCTTCCGTTCGGTCCGGCGATGTGAAGGGCCTCGCCTGGCGCGAGTGCGAGGTCGAGGTCCTCGAACAGCAGGCGTCCGCCGCGCCGCAACGCTACACCGTCGAACCGCAGCAATGGGTTCACTCCGCGTCCTGCTCCAGTGCGTGCATATCGTCGTCGGAGAAGCCGAAATGGTGTCCGATCTCGTGGATCACGATGTGCGAGACGATCTGCTCGAGGCTGAAACGGGTCGATTGCCATTCGGCGAGGATTGGCCGTCGGTAGATCGTGACGCGTTCCGGCAACGTGCCGGACTGGCTGACGCTCTGCAGATTGAGCGGTATGCCCTGATACAGGCCGCTGAGCTGCATCGGGTCGCGCAGCCCGAGCGATCGCGCGGTCTCGCGGTCAGTCATTTCCTCGATGATCAGCACGACGTTGCCGAGGCTCTCGCGAAACGGCGACGGCAAGCCAGAGAGCGTCCGCCGAGCGATCGCCTCGATGGCCTCCGCAGACGGCATTTCTCCGGAAAGTCGTTCGGCGGGTGTCATCGCCGTTTGAGTAGGGACGCCATTGAGACGGAGCAACCTTGCCCGTTCGAGCGCGTCCGCCTAGATGGGCGCCCTTCCAGCGCATTGCGGAGCGGTGGCCGAGTGGTCGAAGGCGCTCGCCTGGAAAGTGAGTATACGGCAAAACCGTATCGAGGGTTCGAATCCCTCCCGCTCCGCCAACTTGTTCGTCAGGCTTCCATTGGAGCTGTGGTGAGGCCCAGTTCGGGGATGCCAATCGACCGTCGCCCTCCGAAGTTCGTACGGATGACGATGAGACCGCTTTTCTCCAGGTGGTCGATCAGACGGCGGATGCGGCCGGGTGAGGTGGTGCCGTAGACGCGGGCGAGCATGTCGTCGTCGGGGCAGGGCTCGGCTTCCTGGGCTGCTCTGGCGAGGAGAAGGAATGGGCCGAGCAGGTCGTCGGGTACGCGGCGTGCAATCCGCAGGATGTCGGCCCAGCGTTCGTCGGCCGCGCTGGTGATCCCCGCGGCGGCCATGGCGAAGCGGCGCCTGAACTCGGCAAGATCGAGAAGATTCCCGGGGATGCGACGCATGCGGCAGTGGACCGAGAAGTCCTGGTACAGAGCCGGCGTGGGCTGGAAGGTACTTCCTTCTTCGTCAGCCATTTCGGCGAGGATTTCCGACACGGCCTGTTCGAAGTCAGGAGCAGGTTCTCCGTCTTCGGACCGGATCTCTTCGGTGCGGGCCGCCTCATGCCCGGCGATCTGCTCGATCAGCGCCTCCGCCTTGATCGGCTCGGGTTCGGGGGGGCGAAAGGCCTCTTCGCCCCGCTTCGGCTCAGCGTGGAGCAGGGCCTGGAGGTCCTCGGCCGACGTGGAGGGTAGGGGCAAGAGCCCGTGCGAGCCGCCTCTCGACGAGGTTCGCACCTGCCCGATCCTCACCGCCAGCGGGCGGCGGCTGATGGCCGGGCCCAGCGCAACGAAATGGCCGCGCTCTAGGTCGCGGATCTGCTCGGCCTGGCGCCGTTCCATCCCGAGCAGGTCGGCGGCGCGCGCCATGTCGATGTCCAGGAAGGTTCGGCCCATCAGGAAGTTCGACGCTTCCGCCGCGACATTCTTGGCAAGCTTCGCCAGGCGCTGCGTTGCGATCACACCCGCTAAGCCGCGCTTACGGCCGCGGCACATCAGGTTCGTCATGGCGGCCAGGGAGATGCGGCGAGCCTCGTCGCTGACCTCACCGGCGGCCGCAGGGGCGAAGACCTGGGCCTCGTCGACCACGACGAGCGCAGGATACCATTGGTCCCGCGGCGCATCGAACAGGGCGCCGAGGAACTGCGCCGCGCATTTCATCTGCGCTTCGACCTCGAGCCCGTCGAGCGCGAGCACTACCGAGGCACGGTGCTCGCGGATGCGTGCGGCGAGCCGGGCGATCTCGGTTCCGCTGTAGGCAGCGCCATCCACGACGACATGCCCGAACGGCTCCGACAGCGTCACGAAGTCGCCTTCCGGATCGATGACGACCTGCTGGACCAGCCCCGCGCTCTCCTCGAGCAGCCGGCGCAGGAGGTGCGACTTGCCGGACCCGCTGTTGCCCTGGACGAGCAGGCGGGTAGCCAGCAGTTCCTCGATGTCGATGGGGACCTCGGCGCCGCCGGTAGCGGAGCCGATCACGATTGAAGCACTCACGCTTCGGTTCATGAAAGATGGTCCGCGCCGCCGCAACCCGCAGCGGCAGGTGTTTAGCGGGCGAGCAGGAACTGAAGCGGGATATCGACGCGCGACGCCCAGCTGATCTCGTTATGCTTCTGGCCCGGGAAGCTCCTCGTCAGCCAGTTCACGCCCTGCTTATACCCTCGCCGTGCGACCACCGCGTCCACTCGGCGCTGATAGCGGGCGTAGATGGCGTCGAGCGTCTCGCTTCCGTGATCGAAGTAGAGCCTGTGGGTGCGCGGATCCGGGAGGGCAGGAGCAAGGTATCGCTCGAATGCCGAGGAGACGACCTCATATTCCTCGTCGCTCACGGACTTGCCGTCGGGCTTCATGAAGAGCGGCCAATGGGTCGACATCATCCCCGCGGCGCCGAACACGCGAGGGTATTCGTCGATGGCATAGAGCGAGACGAGCGAACCCATGGAGGAACCCATGATCGCCGTGTTCGCCCGGTCGCGCTTCACGTTGAAGCGGCGGTCGATCATGGGCTTCAGCTCACGCACGATGAACTGCAGATAGCCGTCCGAAAGCGGCTCCCCACCGTAGAGAGCCCGGACCTTCTCGCGATACGCCGGCGGCAGGCCGTTGAAGGCCTTAGAGGGGACATATTCCTGAAGGCGCTTGGGCGTGTTCCAGATGCCGACGACGATCGTCGGGCGCACCTTGCCGGCGCGGATCAGGGCGTCGAGATGCTCGTCGATCTCCCATTCCATGCCGTAGCCCGCGCTCTTCTTGTCGAAGAGGTTCTGGCCGTCGTGCATGTAGAGCACCGCGAACCTTGGCCCGTTCGGACGATAGGTGGACGGGAGCCAGACCTGCACCCGGCGCGGGTCCGCGTATCTCGATTGAACGATGCCGAGGTCGATCAAAGTCCCCGAGCTGACCTGTGCCCAGGCCGGTGCGGCGGCAACCAGGCCGAGCAACGAGAGCAGAAGCGTGATGAGGCGCATCAGTCGAGTTTCTCGATGATGGCGGACCAGGGTGCAAACCGGGTTGCGTCTGCCTCACCCACGGAAATCAGTTCGGACCCGTCAGTGTGCGGCACCTCGATCGCTGAAGCGGACAGGTTGAATGAACAACGCAACCGTTCTCCGGCTACCTCTCGATCGAACACCAGCAGCTGTTCGCCGGCTTCTCGGATGCGCAAACTGCCGTGGTGGAGTGCCGGATGCACGCTTCGGAGCTGGAGGCAGGTTCGCGTGAAGTTCAGCAGTGAGTCCCTCGTGGCCTGCTGCTCCGCGATCGCAAGCCTGGCGTGATCTTCGCCTGCCGGAAGCCACGGCCGTGCGGTCGAAAAGCCCAGGTTCGTTCCTTCGCTGGTCCAGGGCATGGGCGTTCGCGCTCCGTCCCGGCTCAGCGTCAGCGGCCAGTTGGCGATTGCTTCCGGGTCCTGCAGCTGATCGAACGGGACGTCGACCTGCGGCAGTCCCAGCTCCTCGCCCTGGTAAAGGATGATCGATCCTCGGAGGGAGCACAGGAGCAGCATCTTCACGCGCGCAACCCGGTCACGGTCATGGTCGTCTGCCCAGCGCGAGATCGCCCGGGGTGCGTCGTGGTTTTCGAATGCCCATGTCGGCCAGCCGGCCTCTTCAGGCCAATTCCTGGCAACCCGCGTCACGAGTTCCGCAGTGAGCTGGTCCGCATAGAGGAAATCGAAGCCATAGGCGCTGTTCAGTCGCCGATCGCCGGCAGTGAATGCCTGCATCTCACCGAGCGCATGATCGCCCCCTACCTCGGCTAGCGTGAACCGGCCGCCGTAGCTGTCGGTCAGGGCGCGCAGGCGTTCGAGGAATGCTGCGATGTCAGGGTGCGATTGATTGTAAACGTGCTGCTGGAAATCGAACGGGCGCGAACGCTTGCCGCCGCGCGCTGCGGGAGG
>DASVXN010000148.1:0-2994 GCA_036392635.1 Sphingomicrobium sp.
GCTGATATCGACCTCGAGCACCGGTCCATGCCCGCACCACTCGCTGACCCGCTGTCCCAGCACCAGCGCGTCGTCGCCGAGCCGCAGAAGAAGCTCGCGGCGCACGGGATCGTGATGCTCGACTGCGCCAGGATCGAAGGCGCCATGCGGGCGCAGCTTCACGGCGACGGCCTCGTCCTCGGGCCGGATTGGCGGCAACGAGGGCGCCATCAGATGTGTTTAACCTCGTCCGGGATCTCGTAGAATGTCGGGTGCCGATAGATCTTGCTTACCGCCGGCTCGAACAGCTCGCCCGCCTCGTCAGGATCGCTGGCGACGATCTCGGCCGAGGGCACCACCCACAGGCTCACCCCTTCGAGGCGGCGCGTGTACGTATCCCGCGCGTGCCGGAGCGCGAGCTCCGCGTCAGGAGCATGAACGCTGCCAACATGGCGATGCGAAAGGCCGCCCTTGGCACGGACGAAGACCTCCCAGAGCGGCCAGTCACCGCTCACGCCGCCTTCCTTGCGCGGCGCTTGGCCTCGTGCGCGTCAGCGGCTTCGCGAACCCAGGCGCCATTCTCCCAGGCATCGCGGCGGGCCTTCATCCGTTCCTTGGCTACCGGGCCCTCGCCGCGAACGACGGCATAGAACTCTTCCCAGTCGATCTCGCCGAAGTCGTAGCCGCCCTTTTCCTCGTTCCACTTGAGGTCCGCATCCGGAACCGTGAGGCCCAAGAAATCCGCCTGCGGCACGGTGATGTCGACGAACTTCTGGCGAAGCTCGTCATTGGTCTCGCGCTTGATCCGCCAGCGCATCGACTGCGCCGTGTTCGGGCTGTCGGCGTCGGGCGGCCCAAACATCATCAGGCTCGGCCACCACCAGCGGTTGAGCGCGTCCTGCGCCATGCGCTTCTGCTCCCCCGTCCCGTTCGCCAGCGCGATCATGATCTCGTAGCCCTGGCGCTGGTGGAAGCTCTCTTCCTTGCAGATGCGCACCATCGCGCGTGCATAGGGACCGTAGCTCGTCCGCTGCAGCGGCACTTGGTTCATGATTGCCGCGCCGTCGACCAACCAGCCGATCGCGCCGATATCCGCCCAGGTCAGCGTCGGATAGTTGAAGATGGTCGAATACTTGGCCTTCCCGGAGTGCAGCGCCTCAATCATCTGCTCGCGGCTGGTGCCGAGCGTCTCCGCGGCACAATAGAGGTAGAGCCCGTGCCCCGCCTCGTCCTGCACCTTGGCGAGCAGGATCGCCTTGCGCCGCAGCGACGGCGCGCGCGTGATCCAGTTGCCCTCCGGAAGCATGCCGACGATTTCGCTATGGGCATGCTGGCTGATCTGCCGCGTCAGCGTCCGGCGATAGGCCTCAGGCATCCAATCCTTCGGCTCGATGAAGTCGTCCGCCGCAACCCGCGCCTCGAAAGCCTCGAGCAGCTTCGGGTCCTCGAGATTCTCGATCTTCGCCGTCTTCTGAAGCTCGGTCGTATACATGGTGCGCGATGTAGCGCTTGTCGGTCGCCGCTTCAAACGCCGCGAGGCCGCTTAGGGTGCGACCCTCCAGCCAGCCGCGCGCGAAACCCACATCATCTCATAATCGCCCGCTGGGATGCGCGCCCCGTCGATCCAGCCAATAACGGTGTGTCCGCCGCCGCCGCCCTTCACCACCCGAGTGCAGATCGTGTGGCCCAACATGCCAGCGAAGTTAGACCGAAGCTGAGCCCGATATGCTGCTGCATCAGCGCCGGAGAGCCGCTGTCCCTGGGAAGCAAAGGTCGCTCCGGCGATGTCCCTCCCGTTGATGGCCTGGCAAACCTCCGATCCGCGGACGGAAACCGGGCTGTGGAACGTCGCCGTCACCGCCCCCGCCGGGTCGACCAGCAACTCGGTGTCGTACACGTAGCTTGCCGGACCCGTCTTGCGGATCTTCGACAGCGAGAAGCATGCCTTGGTTTCGGGGCTCGGCATCTGGCATTGCACCAGGCCGCGGCTCGCGGGAGCCAATTGCTGGGCGACCGAAGCCGCAGCGAGTGCAAGAGCGATACTAAGCATTCACTGCGGTTAGCGATCGCGCATTTAACAAATCGTCTAGTTGTCGATCACCGCCCCACCAAGTGTTCGGGAATAACCGGTGAACTCCGCGATGCTGCGGCCATCGCTGCTTCGCACCGCGACGCGGGTTACGCCTGCACGTCCCTCATGGGCGACCTCCTGCCCTTCGGCAATCAGCGTCTCTCCCGCCGCGACCTTGTCGAGGAACACGATGGAAGCCTGCGCCGCGACGCTCGCGTGATTGGCGCCATTGCACACGTAGGCGAAGGCCGTGTCGGCGAGCGCGAAGATCATCCCGCCATGTGCGATGCCGTGGCTGTTGAGCATGTCGGGACGCACCACCATTGAAAGGCGTGCGTAGCCGGCTCGCGCTTCCTCGATCGCGATGCCCCAGGCCGGGCCGGTGCCCTCGCCGGCGAGCATCGCGTGCGCGACCTCGTTCGCGAGCTGGTTTGCGTCCACGGCCCCTCCTTCGCTAGTCGGGAGGCATGGCTTACGAGACCATCGACTTCAAGGCTGACGGGCCGATCGCCCGCATCACGCTCAACCGCCCGGACCGGCTCAACAGTTTTACCGTGCGGATGCATGAGGAACTGCGCGACGCGCTGGCAAACCTCGGAGCTGCGCGGGTGGTCGTGCTCACGGGAGCAGGCCGAGGCTTCTGCGCAGGGCAGGACCTCAACGACCGCGCCGTCGCGCCCGGAGAAGCGGTGGACCTCGGCGCAACGGTGGAAGGCTATTGGAATCCGCTGATCCGCACGCTGACGTCGCTGCCGCAACCGATCATCGCCCGTGTGAACGGGGTGGCCGCCGGCGCTGGCGCAAACATCGCACTCGCCTGCGACATCGTGGTTGCGGCTAAGTCGGCCAAGTTCATCCAGAGCTTCTCGGCGATCGGTCTTATCCCCGACAGCGGCGGAACCTGGGCCCTCCCTCGCCTCGTCGGGCAAGCGCGGGCGTTGGGC
>DASVXN010000149.1:0-3501 GCA_036392635.1 Sphingomicrobium sp.
AATCTATGGGCCGGAAAGCTCGGGCAAGACGACGCTCGCGCTGCACGCGATTGCCGAAGCGCAGCGTAACGGCGGCACGGCAGCGTTCGTGGATGCCGAGCATGCGCTGGATCCGGTCTATGCCAAGAAGCTGGGCGTCGACATCGACGAGCTGATCGTATCGCAGCCTGATACCGGCGAGCAGGCGCTCGAGATCGTCGATACGCTCGTGCGCTCGAACGCCATCGACGTGCTGGTGGTCGACTCCGTCGCTGCGCTGGTTCCGCGTGCCGAGATCGAGGGCGAGATGGGCGACAGTCACGTCGGCCTGCAGGCGCGCCTGATGAGCCAGGCCCTGCGCAAGCTCACGGGCTCGATCAGCCGATCGCGCACCATGGTGATCTTCATCAACCAGGTCCGCATGAAGATCGGCGTCATGTACGGAAACCCGGAGACGACGACTGGCGGCAATGCCCTGAAGTTCTACGCCTCCGTCCGCCTCGACATCCGGCGCACCGGCCAGATCAAGGACCGCGACGATATCGTCGGCAACACCACCCGCGTGAAGGTCGTCAAGAACAAGGTCGCGCCGCCGTTCAAGCAGGTCGAGTTCGACATCATGTACGGCGAGGGCGTGTCCAAGGTCGGCGAGATCCTCGACCTCGGCGTCAAGGCCGGCCTGGTCGAGAAGTCGGGCGCCTGGTTCAGCTACGACTCGATCCGCATCGGGCAGGGCCGCGAGAATGCGAAGACCTACCTCAAGGAAAATCCCGAGGTCGCCAAGCGCATCGAGAACGCGATCCGCGGCAAGACCGAGGAAGTCGGCGAAGCGCTGATGGTCGGTGCCGATGCCGACGACGAGGTTGGCGCCGAGTAGTCGAACTCCCCGCAGCGGGCGTGAAGGTCAGGCCTCCGCCCGCTGCCCCTCGGCAATCGCGGGTTCGGTCGCGGCGATGGGCGCGAACAGCCGCTTCGGCTCGGTCAGCACGATCAGCAGGAACCCGCCGGCGGCGCAGATCGCCGTGCCGACCACGAACGGCAGGTCGGTGCCGTCGAAAGCCTGCCCAATCACGTACCCGATGGCCGCGGCGCCGACTGTGCTCACGACGCCCTGAACGGACGACGCGGTGCCGGCGATCGGCGCCATGTTCTCCATCGCCAACGTTCCAAGGTTCGACGAGGTGAAGGCGAAACAGCCCATCGTCAGGCCCTGGAAGATGATGAAGGTCCACAAAGTCTCGAAACCGGCAAATGCGATCATTGCATGCACAGCAGTGACCAGCAGGAACGCCAGCGCTGCCGAGTGACCAACCCGCCGCAGCCCAAAGCGCCCGACGACGCGCGAATTGAGGTAGGATGCGAGCGCCATCGGAGCGGCGATACAGGCGAAGACGATGCCGATGTACTGGCCTTCGTGAAAGGCGTCGAAGATGATCTGCTGGATCGAGGATATGTACGCGACCAGTGCCGAGAAGCTGATCGTCATCGCCAGCGTGTAGCCGAGCGACTGCCGGTCGCGAACCGTCATGCTGATGGCGCCGATGGTGTCGCGCCAATCGAGCGGGCGCCGGAACTCGGGATGCAACGTCTCGGGGAGCCGGCTCCACGACCAGCTGAGCATGATCATTGCGTAGACCGCGATCACGACGAAGATTGCCCGCCAGTCGCCGAACAGCAGGATCAGCTGTCCGATGTTCGGCGCAAGCACCGGCACCAGCATGAAGACCATGAAGACCAGGCTCATCACTCGCGCCATTGCCTCGGCCTCGAACAGGTCGCGGACCATCGCCACCACGAGCACTCGCGTCACCGCGGCCGATGCGCCCATCGCTGCTCGACCGGCAATGAGCAGCGGGAAGCTCCACGCGAAGGCGCACAGCGCCGCGAACGCGCCGTAAAGCACGACGCCGGCGGCAAGGACGGGCTTGCGGCCGAACCGGTCCGCAAGCGGACCCCAGACGAGTTGCGTCGATGCGAAGCCGAGGAAGTAGGCGATGACGACGAGCTGCTGGTCGTTCTCACGGGCAACGTGCAGCGACCTTCCGATGTCCGCGAGCGCGGGGATCATCGAGTCGATGGCAAAGGCATTAAGCGCCATCAGCCCCGCAAGCAGCGCGGTCATCTCACGCGTGCCAGGGCGCTTCACGCCATCGTTGAAAGCCGAATCGAACATGGGAGGACGCGCCTGCTGGCCGATTGAGGGCGGGCGTGCAACACTGCGGCCATCCAAAATCCGGAGGGGTGATGATCCATTCTGAAGTGCGGCGCCGTCGCTTCCTGCAGGGCGCGGGAGCCCTTGCCGCCGCCATGACCATCCCGGCCAGCCGCCTCGTGGCGCAGGCACGGGAGGCACTTCGGCCTGTGGCTCTGCCCGCCCCGATCAGCACCGCAGAGCGGCTCGGCCGCGTCGCCAAAGCGCGTCAGCTGATGCAACAGAACGGCATTGGCGCGGTGATCGTCGAGTCCGGATCCAGCCTCGACTATCTAACCGGCGTTCAGTGGCACCGCTCGGAACGGCTCACCGCGGCAGTGATCCCGGCACAGGGCGATCCGATCATCGTCACGCCCTTCTTCGAACGGCCGTCAGTGGCCGAGACGCTCGCGATCCCCGCCGAAGTTCGGACCTGGAATGAAGACGAAGATCCGCTGAAGCTTGTCGCGGATTTCCTGCGGGAGAGGGGCGTTGCACGATCCCCGGTCGGCTTCGAGGAGACCGATCGATACTTCATCGTCGACCGCCTCGCACAGCAGCTTCCCGGCCTCAAATCGGTCACCGCCAATCCAGTCGTGCGCGCGCTTCGGTTGATCAAGTCGCCCGCCGAGCTGGCGCTCATGCAAGCCGCGAACGACATCACGGCGCGGGCCATGCGTCACGCGGGCGAGGCGGCGCGTGCAGGCATGACTCCCGCAGACTTCAGCAAGGCCATCGATGCAGCGACAGCGGCGCTCGGCGGAAGCGCGGAGTTTTCGCTGGTGCTGATCGACGAGGCCGCCGCCCAACCGCACGGCTCAAAGAAGCCGCAGGTCGTGAAGCGTGGGAGCACGATCCTCTTCGATTGCGGCTGCACCGTCCACGGTTACCAGTCCGACATCTCGCGCACCTTCGTCTTCGGGGACCCCTCAGCGGAGCAGCGCAAGGTCTGGGACCAGGTGCGCCAAGGCCAGCAGATCGCCATCCGCGCGGCGAAGGTCGGCGCGCCTGCCGGCAGCGTCGATGACGCTGTCCGCGCAGCTTACACGAGTTGGGGCTACGGTCCCGGTTACAAGCTCCCCGGCCTGTCGCATCGCACCGGCCACGGCATCGGCATGGACGGGCACGAGCCCGCCTACCTCGTGCACGGCGACCCGACTCCGCTCGCGCCGGGCATGTGTTTCTCGGACGAGCCCGGGATCTATATTCCGGGCAAGTTCGGAGTCCGCCTTGAGGACTGCTGGTACATGACGGAGGCCGGGCCGAGATTCTTCACGCAGCCGCCGCCCAGCATCGACCAGCCGTTCGGCTAGAAATGGTCGTCGCTGGCG
>DASVXN010000150.1:0-4941 GCA_036392635.1 Sphingomicrobium sp.
TAGGCGAGCCTCGCCCGCCTCTTCAATGCGGCTGTGCGGCTTTTTGCGCCTCGACCATGCCTGCCACATCGTCGAGCAGCCTGTGCGCGTCGTACGAGATGCCATCCTTCACGACATATTTGATCCCGCCGACATGCTGGACCTTGCCGTCCGGCCCGAGCCGGTCGAAGCCGGTGCCGTAGAGCGTCTTGAGGTTCTGCAGCGGGTTCTCCGGCGCGATCACCAGGTCCGCGAGCTTGCCCGCCTGCACGAGGCCCACGGGCGGCTCGACACCCTTGGGCCGATACAGCTCCTGAGCCCCGTTCCACGTCGCCGCCTGGATCACCTCAAGCGGGCTGAATCCCGCCTCCTGCAGCATCTCGAGCTCGCCGATGTAGGAGAAGCCCCACGTCTGGTAGATGAAGCCCGGGTCCGACCCCGCCGTCACCAGCCCGCCCATGTTCTTATAGTCGTTCATCAGCTTCATGTACGGCGCGTAGAAGCGCCGCCACTTGATCTCGCGCGTCGTCGTCCAGTCATACCAGTAGGAGCCGTGATGCTCGCGGTCGGCTGCGTAGAACTTCATCATCGACGGAAGCACGTACCTGGCGTTCCAATCCGCATTGCGCGCCCGCATCAGGTCACGCGACGCCGAGTAGATGTTGAACGTCGGATTGAAGATGACGCCGTGGGACAGCTGCTCGCGTAGATAAGCCTGCCACTCCGGTCCGCCCGGCTCGACGATCTGGTCGGCAAGGTCGGCGAAGTCGCCGAAGCGCGCCTGCTCATCCAGATAGTTGTAATCGCTCGAAAGCGTCTGCACGCGATGGTCCTTCAGCAGCGCTTCGAAGTGGCCGTAGAAGTGCGTGACCGTGCCGAGCCCTGCCCGCCCGGCATCCAGCGCATTGAAGCGCGCGACGCCGGGCTGCGACAGATGCGCAATCGTGCCGAGATGAAGCTTGCGCGCCTCGTCGATCGCCGCCCTTGTCGCTTCCGGCGGCTCCATGTTGAAGAACTTGACGCCGTCGAAGCCGGTCTTCGCCGCCCAGCGAACCCACTGCCGCGCCTTTTCGGGCGTATCCGCATCTCCGCGGCCCCACCCGTCGCCGAGCACCGCGTAAGCGACGAGCCGCGGCGCAACGATGGTGCTGGCGGCACTTCTCGCCCGGTCCGAAAGCGTCTGCGACACGTCGCCGAAGTAGAATGGCACACCGCGTACCGTCGTGACTCCGTGTGCCAGCCAGAGCTTGTACCCGTAGCTGGCGTTCGGCGCCTTGCGCGGATCGCCGTTATGCCCGTGCGTATCGATGAACCCGGGCATCACCCACATGCCGGTCGCGTCGATCTCCTTCACCGCGTCGCGAGGCGCGCGGTTCGGCTTCAGCGGCACGCCGGGCGTCCCGGCGGGTTCGACGGAGGTGATGCGATTGCCCTCGATCACGATGTCCATCGGCCCGATCGGCGGAGCGCCGTCGCCCTTGATCACCATCGCGCCGCGGATCACCAGCTTGCGGAACGGCCCCTGGCCTTCGCCAGCCTGCCTCGGCGGCACCTGTTCCATGCGCGGGCGTTGAGCAGCCGCCGGCGCAACCACAGGAGCAATCAGCGCCGCCGCAAGCGACGTGACAAGCGACAAGACCCGCATTCGAACGCCCCTCCCCTGAACGCCGTACAACCACAGCATTCATAGCCTATTCAATGCTTGCTGATACAACGGGAGACCAACGAAAAGAGTCGTCGATGGGACTGTTGCGTAATCTTCTGATCGCCGCCGCGCTTGCGGGTGGCCTGGCCAGTGCCCCGGCGCTGGCGGACCGGCCGCACGGCTGGCGTCCGCCGCCGCAGTTCGCCGCCCCGCCGCGCGAGCAGGAGCGCGCATGGGAAGCGACCCGCGAGGGGCGCTCGATGCCCCTTCCGCAGCTCGAGCGCCGGGTCATGCCGATGATGGGCGGCGCCGACTATCTCGGGCCGGAGATGAACGGCAACACCTACCGTTTCAAGTTCATGCAGAACGGCCGCGTGATCTGGGTCGACGTCGACGGTCAGGGGCGGGTCATCCGTCGGTCCCGCGACCGCTAGCCGGCGGGAATTGACTTTCAGCGCTTTCTTCCCAGTTGTTCCGGACAAGCAACCTCTCGTCGCAACACGGGTTGACGGCGAAGATGAACAAGTCCGGGGAGACGGAATGCGCGTTCTGATCGTCGAAGACGAACCCAATCTCGGGCGGCAGCTCCGCTCGACGCTGGAGGGCGCGGGCTATGCCGTCGACCTCGCGACCGACGGCGAGGACGGCCACTATCTGGGCGCGACCGAAAATTACGACGCCGTGATCCTGGACCTTGGCCTTCCCGAGGTCGACGGGCTGACCGTGCTCGACCGGTGGCGGAAGGAAGGGCGCAAGATGCCCGTCCTGGTGCTCACGGCCCGCGACAGTTGGTCCGACAAGGTCGCGGGTCTCGACGCCGGCGCCGACGACTATCTCGCCAAGCCTTTCCAGACCGAAGAGCTGATCGCCCGTCTTCGCGCGCTTATTCGTCGGTCGTCCGGCAATGCCTCGAGCGAGCTGATCGCCGGGGACATCCGCCTCGACACGCGCTCGGGCAAGGTCACCAAGGCCGGCGAACCGGTGAAGCTCACGGCCCAGGAGTACAAGCTCCTTTCCTACCTCATGCACCACAAGGGCAAGGTGGTGAGCCGCACCGAGCTGATCGAGCACATCTACGACCAGGATTTCGATCGCGACTCCAATACCATCGAAGTGTTCGTGACGCGCATCCGCAAGAAGCTAGGTGCTGACGTGATCACCACCATCCGCGGCCTCGGCTACTCGCTGGAGGAAGTGGTCAGTTGAACGTCGAAGCCCCCGCGGCTCCCGCCGCGGCGGCGGATGAGCCCGTTGCCCGAAGACTGAAGAAGGGGCAGCGCTCCGGCTCGCTCTCCAGACGCATGATCGTCGTCGCGGCCCTCTGGATCGCGACGCTGCTGCTGACCGGCGGCGTTGCCCTCGACCGCGTGCTGACGCGCTCCATCGAGGCCCAGTTCAACAGCCAGCTCGAGTTCCTCCTGAACTCGATGATCTATGCCTCGGAAATCGGCCCCGATGGCGTTCGCTTCATTCGTCCGCCGGCCGACCAGCGGTTCATCCAGCCCTACTCAGGCCTGTACTTCCAGATCAGCGGCGAGGGCGTCGAGACCTTCCCTTCACGGTCGCTGTGGGACCGGCGCCTGAAGGTCCTTGAGTCACATGCCGACGTAAAGCCGCATTCCTACGACACCGACGAATTCGGCCCCAACGAACCGCTGCGTGTCGTTGAGCGCGATGCCATCCTGCCCGGATCGAACGTCCGCTGGCGTTTCCAGGTCGCGGAATCGCGCGAGACGATTAAGGAACAGATTCATCGGCTGCGATCGACCTTGTTCTGGAGCTTCCTTGCGCTGGGCCTGGGCCTGCTCATTCTTGCGGCGCTTCAGACCTTCTACGGCCTGTGGCCGTTGCGGCGTGTCCGCGACGAGGTCGCCGCTATCCGTTCGGGCGACAAGACGCGGATCAGCAACCAGTTTCCGTCGGAAATCCGCCCGCTCACCGAAGAGATCAACCAGCTGCTCGCCCACAGCGAGGCGCAGGCCGAGGAGGCGCGGCGCCATGCCGGTAACCTCGCGCATGCTCTCAAGACGCCGCTCACGGTCGTCACCAATGCCGCGACCGCCCGTGCTCCCGACCTTGCCGACACCGTCTGCCGCGAAGCGCTCGTGATGCGGCGACAGGTGGACCACCATCTCGCCCGTGCCCGCGCCATCGGCCGCCGCGCCGCTGCCCAGTCGCGAGCCGTCGTTTGGGAAAGCCTTGAAGCCGTTCAGCGCGCCGTCGACCGCCTTCACGAAGGCGTCACCGTCGACATCGCCGGGGACCATCAGGCGCAGGTCCGCGTGGAGCGGCAGGACCTCGACGAGATGCTCGGCAACCTCGTCGAGAATGCCGCAAAATATGGCGGCGGGCGCGTCTTCGTCACCGTCGAGCCGAAGGACTCGATGATCGACATCGTCGTCGAGGACGATGGTCCCGGCATCCCGCGGGAGCGGCGTGGTGAGCTGTTCGCCCGTGGCGCCCGTCTCGATACCACCGGCAAGCCCGGCACCGGGCTGGGCCTCGCGATCGTGCGCGACGTCGCGGAGATCTACGGCGGATCGATCCACCTCGAGGAGAGCGAGGACCTCGGCGGTCTGCTCGCCCGCCTGAGCCTCCCCGCCGGCTAGAGCCCGGGACGGCGACGTTCGTCGAAAAGCCTGTTGCTGGAACCCTGTCCCCGGATACGGTCCGGACAATCGATTCGGGGTTGGGGAAAATCACTATGCGTTTCCGTCACTTGGCTCTCGCCGGCCTGCTCGCCACCACGGCTCCGGCAATGCTTCTCGCGGCCGGTCCTCGCTACGGAACCTGGGGCGTCGACACCGCCGACATGGACACCAAGGTGAAGCCCGGCGACAGCCTGTTCGAGTTCGCCGAAGGCACCTGGCTCCGCAACCATCCGATCCCCGCCGACAAGACCGGCGCCGGCTACAATTACGAGCTGCCCGACGAGATCGAGCAGCAGGTCAAGAAGATGGTCGAGGACGTCACGGCGAAGCCGAGCTCACCGATCGCGCAGAAGATCGGCGATGCCTACGCCGCCTGGATGGATGAGGCCGGCATTGAAGCGCGGGGCCTCGCCCCGGCGAAGCCCTACCTCGCCAGGATCGATGCCGTTTCCAGCCGCACCCAGCTCGTGAAGCTGATGATGGAGCCCGGCTACGCAAGCCCGATCAACGTCGGCATCGGCGCAGACCAGGACAATCCAACCCGCTACACCGCGGCCGCAGGCCAGGCCCGGCTCGGGCTGCCGACCCGCGACTATTACCTGCTAAAGGGCGACAAGTACGACAGCATCCGCGCGGCCTATCGCAAGTATATCGCCGACCTGAACC
>DASVXN010000151.1:0-9710 GCA_036392635.1 Sphingomicrobium sp.
CGCTGCCGCTTCTTGTCCACGCGCTCGGCCTTCGCTGCCTTGCTGGGCCGCGTCGGCTTGCGCTTGCGCTGCACGATATGGGCAGCGGCAATCATTTCCGCCAGCCGCCGCCGCGCATCGGTGCGGTTCGCCTCCTGGGTCCGGAACCTGCGCGCGGTGATGATCAGCTCGCCAGAGCCGGTGACCCGGCTGCCTGCGATCTGTCGCAAGCGCTCGTACGCGTCCGGGTGCAACCGCAGCTTGAACAGGTCGACGCGCAACTGGACCGCCGTCGCGACCTTGTTGACGTTCTGCCCGCCAGGTCCAGTCGCGGCCAGGAAGCTCTCGGCCAGCGCCTCTTCCGGAATGATCACGTCCTCAGGTCGCATCGCGCCATTCGCCGAAGTGATCGGGCAGTGGCGCGCTCACGTCGATGGCCGGCTTGCCGGAACGTGGAACGATCAGGCGCGAGGCGTGGAGGAGCATGGCCCCGCCCGGCACGCCGTAGACCCGATCGCCGACGATCCCGCGCCCGAACGCCTCGCGCGCGTGCGCGCGGATCTGGTGCGTTCGTCCGGTCAGCGGCTGGAACTCGACGAGCGTGCGTCCGTCCCGCACGAGCAGGCCGCGCCATCGCGTGAGAGCTTCCGCACCGGCGGGGTCCGCAACCATCCGCCACCCGGCTTCGGCGCTCGACTTCTTGGCGAGCGGCGCGTCAATGAGCCCTTCAGCCTCGCCGACCTCGGCCGCGATCACCGCAAGGTAGAACTTCTCCACCGCGCGGCTCTCAAAGGCTTGTTGGAAGTGCGCGCGAACCTTCGCCGTTCTGGCGAAAAGCAGGCAGCCGCTCGTATCCGTGTCGAGGCGGTGCATGGGCGTCGGCGGACGTTTGAACCCGCAAAGCAGTTCGTCGATACGGCTCGCTACGGATTCCCCGCCGCGCCGTGGGGCATCGACGGGAAGACCCGCCGGCTTGTCCAGCACGAGCGCTTCCGCGTCGATGAAGAGGATGCGATCGGACAGGAGCATCGCGCCGCCATGCGGCCCTTCCCGCCTTTCAGGCAAGGCGTCCTTGTGACTCCTTTGCAACGAATCCAGCAAATCCAGCCTGTTACACAATATTAACCTTTTCCCTTCAGACCTCGAATGGTTAATGGACGCTTCAAGGCCGTTAAGGGCGAGTAACGCTTGCGGCCGAACGGGGGAATTCAGATGCGGGTGCTGCTGATCGAGGACGAGCCGACCACGGCGAAGAGCATCGAACTGATGCTGGGGACCGAAGGCTTCAACGTCTACACGACCGATCTCGGGGAAGAAGGCCTCGATCTCGCGAAGCTCTACGATTACGACATCATCCTTCTCGACCTGAATCTGCCCGACATGCACGGCTACGACGTGCTCAAGAAGGTGCGGACGGCCAAGGTCTCGACACCAGTCCTGATCCTTTCGGGCATCGGCGAGATGGACTCCAAGGTCCGCGCGCTCGGATTCGGCGCCGACGACTATGTCACCAAGCCGTTCCACCGCGACGAGCTGGTCGCCCGCATCCATGCGATCGTCCGCCGCTCCAAGGGCCACTCGCAGTCGGTCATCCGCACCGGCAAGCTCGCCGTGAACCTCGACGCCAAGACGGTCGAAGTCGATGGCAGCCGCGTGCACCTGACGGGCAAGGAATATGCGATGCTGGAGCTGCTTTCGCTCCGCAAGGGCACGACGCTTACCAAGGAAATGTTCCTCAACCACCTTTACGGCGGGATGGACGAGCCCGAACTCAAGATCATCGACGTGTTCATCTGCAAGCTGCGCAAGAAGCTGAGCCTGGCTTGTGGCGGCGCGAATTACATCGAGACCGTCTGGGGCCGCGGCTATGTGCTGCGCGATGCCGAGGACGGCGAGATCAGCGAACCGCAGGCCGCGGTCGCCTGACAGCACTAGCTTGCCAACAGGGGCAACGGGGAAAAGGCGGGGCCGAGTGGCTCCGCCTTTTTTCTATGCGTCGATGAGAAGCCGGCGCCGCTCGCGGCGCGTGGGCAAGTTGAACGGTTCTGCGGCAGCTTGGGTGTCCGCGCCGTCCATCCGCCGCCATCCGTCGCGCCCGAGCCGTTCGAGCGGCCTGAAGCTCGTCTTGTAGGCCATCCGCGTCGAACCCTCGACCCAATAGCCGAGGTACACGTAAGGCAGTCCTGCCCGTGCCGCGCGGATGATGTGGTCGAGGATGATGAAGGTGCCCAGGCCCTTCCGGGCGTTGGGGCCGACGTCGAAAAAGCTGTAAATCATCGAGAGCCCGTCGCTCTGCTGATCGCTGAGGCAGGCGCCGACGAGCTTGCCGGGCTTGCCGTCCTTCGACGGCTCGCGATACTCGATGATGTAGGTTCGAACGGGCGTCTGCTCGACCATGTCGGCGAAGTCGCTCTCGTCCATCTCGGCCATGCCGCCGCCCGGATGCCGGACGGAAAGGTAACGGCGAAGAAGCTCGTACTGCTCGTCGGTCGTCCAGGGCTTGCAGGCGCTGACCTCGAGATCGGCGTGGCGGCGGAGGAGCTTCCGCTGAGTCGCAGTGGGCTGGAACTCGCCGGCGAGGACCCGGACCGAGATGCAGGCGGAGCAGTCGATGCAACTCGGCCGATAGGCAACCGACTGGCTGCGGCGGAAGCCGATCCGGCCGAGAGCTTCATTGAGTTCGCTGGCGTGGCGGCCGCTGAGTTCGGTGAAAACTTTCCGCTCAACCTTGCCCGGTAGGTACGGGCACGGGCTGGGGTTCGTTACGAAGAATTTGGGAAAGCGAAATGGTGCGCTCACCCGGCGACCTCACTCAAAGGGTTACATCCGTCTTTATGCGGCTGGTAAACGCCGTTGAAAAGAGTTCGGGCGCCTCAAATTCGACAGAATGGACGCCCTGTCCCGGGCAGAGACAAAGATTCAGTCGAGCCAGGCCCGTTCGACTCGGAAGCCGGCGGCTTCAAGGCGACTCACAACGTCATCAATCGACTCGGGATCGCGCGCCTCGCATTCGACTTCGATCATGGTGTCCTTGGCCGGGAGTCGGGTGAAGATCCGGCTGTGGTTGATCTCGATGACGTTGACGCCCGCCTCGTAAATCTTGGCCGTGATGGCCGCGAGCGCTCCCGGCTGGTCGTGCGCCGCAACGTGAAGCCGCGCGATCCGGCCCTGGCGCACTAGGTCACGAACCAAGACATTGGCGAGCAGGTGAGTGTCGATGTTCCCGCCGCACAGCAAAGTGGCGACCTTCTTGCCTTTAAACCGGCCAGTATCGGCGAGCATCGCCGCGAGACCTGCAGCACCGGCCCCCTCGACAACCGTTTTCTCGATGCCGACCAGCATCGCCACGGCGCGTTCGAGATCGCGCTCGGAAACAAGCGCGACGTCCACTGCAAACTCGCGAAGGATGCGCGATGTCAGTTGGCCCGGCTGCTTGACCGCGATGCCCTCCGCGAGCGTGTCGCCGCCGAGGGGCATGTGGCAATCCTCGATCGCACACTTCATCGACGGATAAAGCTCGGCTTCCACGCCGATCAGTTCGATCTCCGGTTTTATCGCACGCGATGCGATCGAGACCCCCGACATCAGTCCGCCACCGCCGATCGGAACGACGATCGTGTCGAGCCCGGGCGCCTCCTCCAGCATCTCCAGAGCTACTGTCCCGGCTCCCGCGATGACCTGGGCGTCGTCGAACGGATGGACGAACACATATCCGTTCTCGAGCGCCAACTCCTTGGCGTGCGCATAGGCATCGTCGAACATCGCGCCGTGCAGCACGACCTTCGCGCCGTGACCGGCGGTCTGCGTCACCTTCACGGTGGGTGTCGGCTTCGGCATCACGATGATCGCCGGAATACCGAGCCTGCGCGCGTGATAGGCAACCGCCTGCGCGTGATTGCCGGCCGACGCGGCGATCACGCCGCGCGACCGTTCTTCCGAGGAGAGCTGCAGCAATTTATTGAGCGCGCCGCGCTCCTTGTACGCGGCCGTGAATTGCAGGTTCTCGAACTTCAGCCACACCTCGGCGCCGATGATCTCCGACAAGGTCCGGCTGATCAGCATGGGCGTGCGGATCACGGCGCCGTGGATGCGCTCTGCGGCGGTCTTGATGTCGTCGAATGAAGGCGGCTGCAATGAGGACGGCTGAAGCATCGGCCGGTGGCCTAGCGCTTCACGCAGGGGCGAACAATGCTAAGCGGCGGTGATGAAGAAGACATTCCTCGCGCTCACTGCCGCGCTGTTCGCCTCGCCTGCATGGGCTGACACCCTGATCGATCATGCCAACGGCATCCAAGTCGACGCTGCCGGGCGGCTGCAGCACTTCACCGGCTTCCTGATCGGCAAGGACGGGAAGGTCGCGCGCTCGTTCCAAGCCAACGAGCCGCGCCCGAAGGCCGCGATCACGGTCGACGCTGAAGGCCGAACTGTCCTCCCGGGCATCGTCGATGCGCATGGCCACGTGATGGAGCTTGGCGCCAACGCGCTCCAGCTCGACGTCGTCGGGACCCGCTCGCTCGCCGAGCTGCAGCAGCGGCTGCGCACCTACTCGGCGGCTCACCCGGAGGCCAAGTGGATCAAGGGCGCGGGCTGGAACCAGGAACTCTGGCCCGACCGCAAGTTCCCGACGGCAGCCGATCTCGACGCCATCGTTCCCGACCGGCCTGTCGTGCTGGAGCGGGTCGACGGCCATGCGCTTGTCGCGAACAGCGCGGCGATGCGCGCCGCCGGCGTGACTGCTTCGACGGTTGCTCCCGCGGGCGGGCAGATCATCAACGGCGTGTTCGTGGATAACGCGAAGGCGCTGATCAACCGTGCCGTGCCTGCTCCGACGCAAGCTGAGCAGGATCAGCAGTTCGCAAAGGCGCAGGAGATCCTGCTGAGCTACGGCGTCACCGGCGTCGGCTCCATGAGCACCTCGCTCGACGACTGGAACGCGTTCAAGCGCTCCGGCGATGCCGGCACGCTGAACGTGCGGCTGATGGTCTATCTGCTCGGCGCCGAGCCGCTGACCGCCATTCCGCATCCTACCCCTTGGCTCTATGCCGATCACCTGCGGGCGCAGGGCGTGAAGTTCTTCACCGACGGCGCGCTTGGTTCACGGGGCGCCTGGATGAAGCAGCCCTATGCCGACAAGCCGGACACGACTGGCAATCGCCTGAACTCGGATGCCGAGCTGCGCACGATGGAGGATGGTGTCGCGGCCGCGGGATTCCAGATCGCGACTCACGCGATCGGTGATGCCGCCAACGCGCAGGTCATCAGCAACTACGAGTGGCTCAACGGCAAATATGGGCTGAACCGCCGCTGGCGGATCGAGCATGCGCAGATCGTCGACTGTGCCGATCTCCCGCGCATCGCCCGTGCGCGCATCATCGCGTCGATGCAGCCGACGCATCAGACGAGCGATCGACTGATGGCAGAGGCGCGGCTCGGTACTGCGCGCCTTCGCTGCGCTTATGCGTGGCAGTCGATGCTTCGCACGGGCGGCAGGCTCGCGTTCGGTACCGACTTCCCCGTTGAATCCGCGAACCCCTTTCCCGGCCTGTCGGCAGGAATCAGCCGTCAGGACATGAATGGTCAGCCGCCCGGAGGATGGTTCCCGAACGAGCGGCTGAGTTTCGCGCAGGCACTGCAGGCCTATACGCGCGGTGCGGCTTATGCCGGTTTTGCCGAGGAGAAGATCGGCGCCATCGAGCCCGGCAAATGGGCCGACTTCATCATCGTCGACCGTGACCCGACCAAGGTCGATGCGCAGCAATTGGCTCGCACGGAGGTGCTGGAGACCTGGGTCGCGGGTCGGAAGGTCTGGAGCCGCGGCGCTATCGCTTCGCCTGCCGAGCGCGGTCGATGAGCATCGCGGGCGTGAGCACCTGGGGAAGCTCCTCCGGCGCCTTGCCCGGAGCGTACCAGAGATAAAGGGGCACGCCCGCCCGCCCGCGGCTCTCGAGGAAGCGGGTGATTGCAGGGTCGCCGTTGGTCCAGTCGCCAGCAAGGACCGTCACGCCGGCCTTCTTGAAGGCCTCGCGCACTTCGCTGCGGTCGATCGCTGCTGCCTCGTTCACCTTGCAGGTAAGGCACCAGTCGGCCGTGAAATAGACGAACAGAGGCTTGCCCTGCTGAGCAACATTCGCGACGCGGGCTTCGCTCCAGGCCTACGCACCCGTTGCAGCGTGAGCGGTTACCGCGGTCGGCCGTGGGACAATGACGATTAGAAGTGCCGTAACGGCCAGCACTGACGGAATCGCCCACGCGCTGGCGCGGCCCCGCCGCTGGGACTTACCGGCCCCAAACAGCAGCAGCAGGACAGCGACAGCGGCGGCCACTCCCAGCAGCAGCGCGGTTGTGCCCGCCTGCCGGTAAAGCAGCCACAGCGCCGCGAGCGCGCTTGCCGCCATTGGAATCGCAAGGAAACGCTTCAGTCGGTCCATCCACCTGCCAGGCTTGGGCAGTTTGCTTCGAAGCGCCGGAACGAAGGCCACGAGCACGAACGGGATTGCCAGCCCGAGTCCAAGCGCTGAGAACACGGCAATTGAACCCGCCGGCGGAAGCAGCAGCGCCGTGCCGAGCGCAGCGCCCAGGAACGGTCCAGCGCATGGAGTGGCGACAAAGGCGGCCAGTGCACCCGTTCCGAAGCTCCCCGCCGGCTGTGCTCGCCCGCCAAGCACGGGCAGCTCGAACAGTCCCAGAAGATTGGCGGTAATCGCCACTGCGAGCAGGAGCAGCAGCATGATGGTGCGCGGGTCCTGCAGCTGGAACGCCCAGCCTGCCTGCGCACCGGCAGCGCGGATCGCCAGCAACGCCGCGCCGAGCGCCCCGGTGCCGACGATTGCACCCGCTGTGTAGGCGAGCGCGTCGGAGCGGGCCTCCGTCGCCTCGCCTCCCGCCCGGGAAAGGTGCAGCGCCTTCAATGCCAGGATCGGGAACACGCAGGGCATGAGGTTGAGCAGCATGCCGCCCGCAATCGCGCCCAGCACCGCCCACAAGACCGCCTTCCAGCCGAGCCCTGCGAGCGGCGTTCCGCCGTCGGGAACCGTGCCCGGCACGGCGTGGAACTCGAGACCACGACCGCCTTCTGAGGCGAGCACGCCGGCGAACTGCGCCGCCGGAGCTTTCTTCGTGCTGAGTTCCGCGACGACCCAGTCGCCCGCCCGGCGGAACGACTGTGGCGCCTCATAATCGACGATGCTGTCGGTGATGGCGAAGACGTAGGGGTTGCGCAGTTTGATACTGGCCGGGATCGGGATCGCGACGCGCAGCTTGTCGCCGCTCACGGCGAAATGTCCCGCGGTCGCCAGCGGCTGCGCCAGCTCCTGCCGCCACGCATCGAACTGGCCGCGCTTCGGAGTTCCGGTTCCGACCGGCAGGTCCAGGGCAAGCTCGCCCTGCTCCGGCACGCAAATCTTGTCCGTGCAGGCGAGCCAGTGCGCTTGCGCCCGGATGGGCACCATACCGTTCGCGTGCGCAGGAACCTTCAGCCGCACGAGCACGGCATAGTCGCGCTCGAATACGTAGTTCATGATTCCAGCGACGCGGAGCTGGGTCGGCACAGGATAGCGCAGCGCCCCTGCGGTAAACCCGTTTGGCAGCTGCCACTGCACGTCCATCGGCAAGCCGGCATCGCCGGGGTTCAGCCAATAACCGTGCCAGCCGGGCTCCGGGCGCATGTGGATGGCAAGCTCGATCTCGCCGCCGGGAACGGCAGGTCCCTCCGCCACAAGCTCCGGCTCAATGCCGCGCCCGTGGACGACCGCGGGCGCGAGCAGAAGCAGAAGGAGGATCAACAGCCGTCGCAGCATCAATCTCGTCATTGCGAGGAGTGTAACCACGAAGCAATGCGGTTCACGCGCCAGCTGGCTCGCTTCACTCCGCTCGCGATAACGCCGGTCAGTCCAGGTTCGGTCGCAGCCAGCGCTCGGCCTGCTCGACCGGCACCTCGCGCCGCTCCGAATAATCCTCGAGCTGATCGCGACCAATGCGGGCAACGCCGAAATACTGGCTGTCCCGATGACCGAAGTAGAAGCCGGACACTGCCGAGGTCGGCAGCATCGCGAAGTTCTCGGTTAGCGTCACTTCGGCGGGGTGACCGCCGAGCATCTTGAACAGTACCGGCTTGAGGCTGTGGTCCGGACAGGCCGGGTATCCCGGAGCCGGCCGGATCCCCACGTAATTCTCGCGGATCAGCTGGGCATTGGAAAGATGCTCGTCGGCATAGCCCCACAGGCGGTTGCGAACGGTGGCGTGCAGCGTCTCGGCGAAGCTCTCCGCAAGGCGATCCGCGAGTGCCTTCAGCAGGATGTCGTCGTAGTCGTCGATCGTTTGCTTGAAGCGCTCCAGGTGCGGCTCGAGGCCGTGGATGCCCACGGCGAAGCCACCGATCCAGTCTTCACCATCCGGGTTGATGAAGTCGGCGAGGCACATGTTCGGCCTGCCTTCGCGCTTCTTCACCTGCTGACGAAGGAAGGGAACGCGCGTCCAGTCATTGCCGGCGAGCACGAGCACGTCGTCGCCCTCGCGCTTGCAGCGCCACAGGCCGACCGTCGCTTTTGGCGTGATCCACCGTTCCGCAATGATCTGGTCGAGCATCGCGTTCGCGTCCTTGAACAGGCTGCGTGCGCTCTCGCCAACGATCTCGTCGTCGAGGATGGCGGGATACGTACCCGCCAGTTCCCAGGCGCGGAAGAATGGCGTCCAGTCGATCGACGCCCGAAGATCGGCCAGCGGCCATTCGCCGAAGTGATGCAGACCGGGGTACGCCGGCGCAGGCGCCTGCCCTGCCGGGTCGAACTTGAACGAATTCGCCCGCGCCTCGGCGAGGCTGGCGAGTTCGCTCTGTCCGCTCCGCTCCCTTGACTTGCGCAGCTTGTCATAGTCGTCGGCCGTCGCAGCGATCAGCGGCTCCCGCTGCGTATCGGACACCAGACTGGATGCCACGCCCACCGCGCGGCTGGCGTCGAGCACGTGGATCACCGGACCGGTGTAGGCCGGGTCAATGCGCAGAGCTGTGTGTGCCTTGCTGGTCGTCGCGCCACCGATCAGCAGCGGCAGCTTCATCTCGGCGCGCTGCATCTCGCCCGCAACCGTGACCATCTCGTCCAGCGACGGGGTGATCAGGCCCGAGAGACCGATCATGTCCGCGTTATTGTCGTTCGCAGCCTTCAGGATGTCCTGCCAAGGCACCATCACGCCGAGGTCGATCACTTCGAATCCATTGCACTGCAGAACGACGCCGACGATGTTCTTGCCGATGTCGTGAACGTCGCCCTTCACGGTCGCCATCACGACCTTACCCTTACCCTGCGTCGCGCCGGTTCGTTCCTTCTCGGCCTCGATGAAAGGGATGAGGTGCGCGACGGCGCGCTTCATCACACGCGCCGACTTCACGACCTGCGGCAGGAACATCTTGCCGGAGCCGAACAGGTCGCCGACGACGTTCATGCCGTCCATCAGCGGGCCTTCGATGACCTCGATCGGGCGCCCGTTGTTTTGGGCGACCTGCTGCCGCGCTTCCTCAGTGTCGTCGACAATGTGCGCGTCGATCCCCTTCACCAGCGCGTAGGACAGCCGCTCGCCAACGGGCAGCGAGCGCCACTCAGCGAGCTTCTTTTCTTCGGCTTCGTCGGTGCCCTTGTACTTCTCGGCAAGCGCGATCAGCCGCTCGGTGGCGTCGTCGCGACGGTCGAGGATCACGTCCTCGCATGCCTCGCGCAGCTCGGGGTCGATCTGATCGTAGA
>DASVXN010000152.1:0-4045 GCA_036392635.1 Sphingomicrobium sp.
CACCCACAGCCGGAAGTCGGTCGCGACCTGATCGTTGCGAGACCTTGCCGTGTGCAGGCGACCGGCAGCGGGGCCGATCAGCTCGGCGAGGCGGCTTTCCACCGTCATGTGGATGTCCTCGAGCTCCAGCCGCTCGGGAACGCCGTCGCGCTCGTACTCGGCCGCGATTTGGTCCAGGCCTTCGAGGATCGAGGCGGCATCAACTTGCCAGATGATGCCCTGCTTGCGAAGCATCGCCGCATGCGCCTTCGATGCCGCAATGTCCTCCCGCCACAGCCGCTTGTCGAAGCCGATCGAGGCATTGATGCGGGTCATCAGCTCGGCGGGCTTGGTTTCGAAGCGACCGCCCCAGGTGCGTTGTGCTGGCTTGTCCTCTGACATGGCGGCGCGTTGCCATGCGAGGGGAGAGGGGTCAAACGATCAGCGAGATGCGCTTGCCGCTGAGGGAAGCCGCCGCTAAGTCGCAGCCCAAGCACCCGTAGCTCAGCTGGATAGAGCGCTGCCCTCCGAAGGCAGAGGCCACAGGTTCGAATCCTGTCGGGTGCGCCAGCTACTCCTTGAGAAATGTGCGAAGCGTCTCGTGCAGCTGATGCCGGGCGGAGCCGACGATCATGCCCACGTGTCCGGACGAGATCGCCACGACCTCGCCTGAGGCTGCCGTCTGCGGTGGTGCGATGAGGTCCTTTTCCGCCGTCAGATGCAGCGCTGGGGCGGAGAGTCGATCGGAGAGGCGCCGCCCAGCCACCGTCCACGATTGCGAACCCGGACGGTCATTCCCGAACAGCTCTTCGACGAGCTCCTTTGCAGCGGGGAGGGGGAGCGGCTCGCCCTCGTTCGCCCACTCTTCAAGCTCGACGAACCGCTGCGCTTGCGGGCTTGCCGGGTCAAGCTTGCCGAACTGTGCGAACTTGCGGACGGTGCGCTCCGGGTCGAGGGACCAGAATGCCGCCTGGAGCACCTCCATTGGAAGCGCGCCGAGGCGGATCGCGGCGTCCTGCGAGTGCTGCCACATCTGCTGCAGAGCGCTGTGAGAAGCGTCTGGGTAACGGGAGAAGTGCCACGGCGCGGCTAGCGTGACCACGCGCTCAACCGCGACGACGTTCGCGGCGGCGATCGCCATGGTCCCGCCGAGGCAATATCCAATCAATGCGACAGGCTCGCCAATGCTGCGCAGCAACGGCAGCAGCAATTCCTCGACGTGCCCGGTAACGGAGAGCTCCGACCGCTCGTTCGCCGCGCCCCAATCGAGCAGCATCGTGCGGCGTCCCATGCCTGCAATCGCGCGCGTCAGCGAAACCTGCTCGTCGAGGTCCAGGATTCGCGGCGGGTTGATCAGCGACGGCACCAGCAATGCCGGTGGTCCAGCGCCACCGTGGTCGCGCAATGTGGCGCCGCCCACGCGTGCGATCTCAGGCCGACGCGCAGACGATTGTCGCCGTGGCGCCCGCTGGTAGGCACGCAGTCCCACGAGTGCATCCGCGGCTAGCTTGGGGTCGCCTTCGGAGACCTTACGTACCAGTTCGAGAAACAAAGGCAGCGGGCGAGGTGCGCGTTCATGTTGCAGCGCACTATCTTCAGGTAGTATGCCGTCTCTCTCGGTTGGGGAGTGGTTCATGTCCAAGGCATCGGGCAAGGTTACGATCAAGAAGTACGCGAACCGGCGCCTCTATGACACCGAGAGCTCAGCTTACATCACGCTGGACCGGCTTGCACAAATGGTGCGGGAAGGCCGCGAGTTCGAAGTGGTGGACGCCAAGAGCGGTGAGGACATCACCCGCCAGGTGCTGACCCAGATCATCGTCGAGGAGGAAGCGCGTGGGAGCACGATGCTTCCAATCAACTTCCTCAAGCAGTTGATCGGCCTTTACGGCAACTCGATGCAGAACTTCGTTCCGTCCTACCTCGAAGCGGCGATGGACGCATTTTCGCGCAATCAGCACGCGGTTCAGGACGCGCTCGGGGGCAACGTGTTTGCTGACATGGCGAAGCGGAACATGGCGATGTTCGAGGATGCGAGTCGCGCCTTGGCGGGCAAGCCGAAGACCGACGCAAAGGCGAACAACAGCGACATGGATCAACTGAAGGCGGAGCTTGCCGCGCTCCAGGCCAAGGTCGATCGCCTGAGCCGCTGACCAGATGCATTATCGTATTGCTGCAGCGTTCGCGCTGATCGCTTCTTCGTCGCTCGGCGCAGAGCCCGTCACTGACCTCAGCACGGCCATCCCACTCGCCGGTTCCTGGAGCTATATTCCGACGTCGGACGGCAGCGAGGCGCGGTTCGCAGACGCGAGTGCCAATCCTCAGCTGATCCTTCACTGCACGCGCGCGACCCGACGCGTTTCGCTCGCCAAGCCGGCGGCGGCAGCGGCCCCGTCGATCAATGTTTGGACGAGCTCGCAGACGCGCAGCATCGCGTCGAGCTTCAATCCCGCGACCGGCCGCTTGTCGGCGGATCTCCAGCCCTATGATGCGTTGCTCGACGCGATGCTGTCGAGCCGCGGGCGCGTCGGCGTCAGCGTCGGAACGCAGCCTGCTCTTGTTGTGCCGCCGTGGCCCGAACTTGCGCGCGTGGTCGAGGATTGCCGCGTCTGAACCGGTGCCGGCTCACGGGCGCGAAGCGTCGATGATTGCCGAATGTTCACATCATTACAAGGCTTGCGCTGGGCGCTGCTTGTGACATCCTGACGCCGGCTTCAACGCAGCGAAAGGAGGTGATCCGATGTCTCATGGTTCAGCAGGGAGGTCGGAGAGGGGTGTTCGTCCCTAAACGCTGACGAACGGCCACACCTCTGGCCGCTGACCATGTCGAAGGGCATCGCTGCGAACGCAGCGGTGCCCTTTAACATATCTGCGTTTTGCAAATGCGCGATGTCATTAGGGAACCGTTACGGCTTTGAAGTGTCTTTCCGGCAAAACGGGAGGAGTAGAAGCGATGGCAAAATCCGCACGTAAAGGTTCTTCCGGTTCTTCATCCGGCAGCGGCAACGATACGGTCGACAAGCTCGCGAAAGCGGCAATGAGCAAGGAAATGCTCGCTGCCGGCCTCGCCGCCGCGGCGGCAGCGATCAGCGCGAGCCCGAAGGCGCGCCGCGCCATTCGCGATGCAGGGCTCGATGCCGCGGACACGGCGACGCAGGCGGCAAGCAACGTAATGTCGAGTGCAACGAAGCTCGGATCGCTCATCGCCGAGGCCGTCGCCGAAGCGGCTCAGCGCGTGATGTCGGGGAAGTGGACCGCCGACGAAGGTTCGAGCGGCGGCTCGGACTCGTCGGGCGGTTCTTCTTCGGGAACATCGTCGCGCCGGAGCAGCGGCGGCGCGCGGTCCAGCTCTTCTGGATCTCGCACGGCTTCGTCCCGGTCCACCGGTACCGGCTCCCGCGCTTCCTCGAGCAGCAAGAGCAGCGGCGCCAAGTCGACATCGACGCGTTCGAAGTCGTCAAGCTCGGGAGCGACCCGTTCGACGAGCGGGCGCAGCTCCTCCGCGAGCTCCGGCTCCGGCGAAGGCGCAAGCTCGGGCCGCACTGCCAAGCCACGCAGCAGCGCGTCGCGTTCCCGCAGCACGACTTCGCGGTCGAGCAGCCGTGGCCGTGGACGCGGCGGCTCGTCCGGCGGCGGCGGCAGTGGCGGAAGCGGCGAGGGCGGCGGCGGCTCGAACGCCTAGCTAGGCCGCTCGGTCCTCGAACTGGAGGCGCGCAAGGCGAGCGTAGAGCCCACCGCGGCCGCTAAGGCTCGCATGCGTGCCTTCCTCGACGATCCGTCCTTGATCCATCACCACGATCCGGTCGGCCGCTCGCACCGTTGCCAGGCGATGCGCGATGACGATCGTCGTGCGATGCTCCATCAGCCGGTCGAGCGCGTCCTGCACTAGCCGCTCGCTCTCCGCGTCGAGCGCGGAGGTGGCTTCGTCCAGAAGGAGCAAGGGCGCATCACGCAGAAGCGCGCGGGCGATCGCAATACGCTGGCGCTGACCACCTGACAGACGAGCGCCGCCTTCGCCCATGAAGGTGTCGAGACCCTGCGGAAGCGCGCGCAGGAAATCCTCCGC
>DASVXN010000153.1:0-10448 GCA_036392635.1 Sphingomicrobium sp.
AGCGTGGTCTACAAGAAGGGCTACAAGAAGGACGGCAGCCAGCCGCTCTTCCTCTATGCCTACGGTGCCTACGGCTATGCCATCCCGCCGAGCTTCTCCTCGGCCCGGCTGAGCCTGCTCGACCGCGGCTGGGCCTGCGCCATCGCCCACATCCGCGGCGGCGACGACCTCGGCTATCAGTGGTTCCTCGACGGCAAGCTCGAGAAGCGGACGAACACGTTCAACGACTTCGTTGATGTCGCGAAGGGCCTGATCGCCGAGAAGTTCACGCGCGCCGGCCGAATCGCGATCAACGGCGGCTCGGCCGGCGGCGAGCTGATGGGCGCGGTCGTCAATTCAGACCCGGAGCTGTGGGGTGCGGCGATCGCCGACGTCCCCTTCGTCGATGTGCTCAACACGATGCTCGACGACACGCTTCCACTGACCCCGGGCGAGTGGCCCGAGTGGGGCAATCCGATCACCGATGAGGACGCATTCCGCTACATCCGCAGCTACTCGCCGTATGACAATGTAAAGGCGCAGGACTATCCGCCGATGCTGATCACTGGCGGCCTTACGGACCCGCGCGTGACCTATTGGGAGCCGGCAAAGTGGGCGGCGAAGCTCCGCGCCAACAAGACGGACAACAACCTGCTTCTGCTCAAGATCAACATGGGCGCCGGCCATGGCGGGAAGTCGGGCCGATGGGAGCGCCTGCACGAGGTGGCTGAGACCTACGGCTTCATGCTGACGCAGGTGCAATGAGCCGGCCGGTCTTCGAGCTGCAGCTCACTGCCGCGCCCGAGCACATCGATGAGCTTGGGCACGTCAACAATGCGGTTTGGGTGCAGTGGATCCAGCAGGTCGCAGTCGCGCACTGGGACGCGGTTGCCGACGCTGCGCACAAGGACGCCTACTACTGGGTCGTCGTGCGGCATGAGATCGATTATCTGCGCTCGGCAGCCGAAGGCGATCAGGTAACCGCCCGAACGTGGGTCGGTGACGCTCCCAAGGGGGCGCGCTTCGATCGGCTGATGGAGTTCACCGGCGCTGACGGCAAAACCTGCGTCCGCGCCAGGACGCAATGGGCGATCCTCGACAAGGCGGCCGGGCGCCCGATCCGTGTGCCACCGGAAGTGATAGCGCCCTTCCTGGCACAGGTGTAAGCCGACGCTTATGGTTCGCCCCATTCTGTACGATTACTGGCGCTCCTCTGCGGCCTACCGCGTCCGCATCGCGCTCAATCTCAAGGGGGTCGATTACGAGAGCCGGCAGGTGGACCTTCGCGACGACGCACAGAAGTCGGCGGAGTATCGGGCGCTTAATCCACAAGGGCTGGTGCCGATGCTCGAGATCGACGGACATCGGCTGACGCAGAGCGTCGCCATCATCAACTATCTCGACCTCCGATATGCGAACCAGCCGCTCATCCCCGCTGCCGCGGCCGAGCGCGCCCACGTGGTCGCCATGGCGATGGCGATCGCCTGCGACATCCACCCGCTCAACAATCTGCGCGTGCTGAAGTACCTGAAAAGCGAGCTCGGCCAGCCGCAGGAGCAGATCGACCGCTGGTACGTGCACTGGATCGGCGAAGGGCTGCCGGCATTGGAAGCCCTGGCAAAGCCGCGCGCAGGCAAGTTCCTCTTTGGAAATGCGCCGACCGCTGCGGACGTCTGTCTGGTGCCGCAGCTCTACAATGCGCGGCGCTACAATGTGCCGCTGGATGCTTATCCAACATTGCTGCGCGCCGACGAGAATGCGAACCAGCTGGAAGCGTTCGCAGCCGCCCACCCCGATCGCCAACAGGTGCCAGCATGAACAGGATCGACTCCATCAACCGCGGAATGTCGGACACGAAGGCTTTGGACTCGGTCGAGATACCATCGCTCGAAGGAAAGGTCAGCGAAGAGGAATGGACGATCCGCGTCGACTTGGCTGCCGCCTACCGGATGGTCGCTCATTATGGCTGGGACGATCTCATCTTCACGCACCTTTCCGCGCGCATCCCGGGGCCGGAGCACCACTTCCTCCTCAACCCTTACAATCTGATGTTCGAGGAGGTCACCGCCTCCTCGCTGGTCAAGGTCGACGTGAACGGCAACCCGGTGGACGCGACGCCGTTCATCACCAATCCCGCCGGTTTCACGATCCACTCGGCGATCCACATGGCGCGCGACGATGCACAGGCGGTGATGCATCTGCACACGCCCGCCGGACAAGCGGTGGCGGCGCACAATGACGGTCTCCTGCCGCTGACGCAGACCGCAATGCTGATCCGGAACGATGTCGCTTTCCACGACTATGAAGGGGTCGCCGTCGACCTCAGTGAGCGTGAGCGGCTCGTGGCGGACTTAGGTGAAAAGAACGCGATGGTCCTCCGCAACCACGGCACACTCGCGGTCGGGAAGAACGTGGGCGAGTGCTTCGTGCGCCTCTACTTCCTCGAGCGCGCCTGCCAGGCCCAGGTGATGGCGCTGTCTGCAGGCGAGAACATCAACAACCCGCCGCAAGGTTCGCCGGAGATAACCGCGCAGCAAGGCCAGGTCGGCGTTGCGCTCGCCGCGAACCTGCTTGCCTGGCCTGCCCTCAAGCGCAAGGCCTTACGCCTGGACCCGAGCTTCGCGAGCTGAGTGGCGAAACGAGCGGCCAGCGTCAGCGATTATCGGGCGCTTGCCAGGGCGCGGCTGCCGCATTTCTTGTTCGAGTATCTGGATGGCGGTTCGTACGATGAAGTAACGCTCAAGCGGAACGTCGAGGATCTCCGGTCCGTCGCGCTACGGCAGCGAGTGCTCCGTGATGTTTCGTCGCTCGATCTTTCAACCGAACTGTTCGGGGAACGTTGGAAGCTTCCCGTGGGGCTCGGACCGGTGGGTCTTGCGGGATTTTACGCGCGCCGCGGCGAGGTTCAGGCGGCGAGGGCGGCGGCTGCAGCTGGCGTGCCGTTCGCACTTTCAACGGTCGGTGGCTGCTCGCTGGAAGAAGTGGCCAGGAGCGGATCGGCGTTCTGGTTCCAGCTCTACTTCGTTAGGGATCGCGGCTTCGTTCGAGAGATGATCGCGCGCGCGAAGGCGGTCGGGTGCAGCGCCTTGGTCCTCACGGTCGATCTCGCGGTGCCTGGTTCCCGCTATCGCGACGCACGCGTCGCCGGCGGAGGCCTCGGACGAATGCGCCAGCTGCTCACGCGACCGGCATGGCTGTGGGACGTTGCGGTGAACGGCCGCCCGATGAGCCTCGGCAATCTCGAGTCCGTGATCGGCAAGCGCGCCCCGCTGAGCGACTTCCAGGCCTGGATTCACGCCAACTTCGATCCTTCGGTCAGCTGGCAGGACGTCGAGTGGGTTCGCTCGCATTGGGACGGCCCGCTGGTGATCAAGGGCATTCTCGATCCCGAGGATGCGCGGGAAGCGGTTGCGCATGGGATCGACGGCGTCGTCGTCTCCAACCACGGCGGAAGACAGCTCGATGGAGCGCTGTCGACCGCGCGAGCGCTGCCGAAGGTTGCCGACGCGATCGCCGGCCGCGTCCCTATCCTGGCGGATGGTGGCGTTCGCTCCGGACTGGACGTGGCGCGGATGCTGGCGCTCGGCGCAAACTTCGTACTGCTCGGGCGGGCCTGGGCCTTTGCACTAGCGGCGGAGGGCCACGCTGGCGTTGCTCGCGCCCTAAGACTGATCGAGGCGGAGATGCGGGTTGCCATGGCGCTCACAGGTTGCACGAGCGTGGCCCAGATCGACGCTCAGGTCATTGAACCGTTGATCGATCAGGCGACGTCCTGAAGCACCCCGCTCTTATCGCTGAACAGCCTGTCGACATCCGCCGCAGACATCGGCTCGGAGAAGAGATAGCCCTGCACTGAGGAGCAGCCGTGCGCGCGCAGCTCCATGAGCTGAGCGGTCTCTTCGACGCCTTCGGCGGTGGTCTCGATGCCGAGCGCATTCGCAAGCTCGGTGATCGCGTGGACGATCGCGCTGGCTCCATCGCGAGTCAGCAGGTTCTGGATGAAGCTGCGGTCGATCTTGAGCTTGTCGAAGGGGAAGCTCTGCAAATAGCTCAGCGAGGAATAGCCCGTCCCGAAATCGTCGAGCGCGATCCTGACGCCCAGCGAACGTAGTGAGTGCAGCAGGCGCAAGGTGCTCTCGCCGCCTTCCAGGAAGATCGACTCGGTGATCTCCACTTCGAACCGGTTCGGACTAAGGCCGCTGTCGGCAAGCGCCCGCAGGATAGTCTCGTTTAGCGCGCCGCGATGGAACTGCACCGCCGAGACGTTCACTGCCACGCGGACATGCTCCGGCCAGCGGGACGCCTGCATCGCCGCCTCCCGGATCACCCAGGCACCTAGCGGCACGATGAGGCCGGTGTCCTCGGCGACAGGCACGAACTCGACCGGCGACACCAGTCCCCGTGTCGGATGATGCCAGCGGAGCAGCGCTTCGAATGAGCAAATACGGTTCTGCTCGAGGTCGAACAGCGGCTGATAGTTCAGCTCAAACTCCCCTCGTTCGAGCGCCAGCCTGAGGTCGGTTTCGAGCTGCCGACGGTGCTGCGCCCGCTCGTTGAGGCTTTGCTCGAAGAAGGCGTAGGTGCCTCGGCCCGCCTCTTTGGCGCGGTAAAGCGCCAGGTCGGCGCTGCGGAACAGGGTTCCCGCATCACCGCCATCCTGCGGCGCGATCGCGATCCCGATGCTCGTCGACGGCAGGACTTCGTTGCCGTCGAGGGTCAGCGGCCTGGTGATCTCGCCAAGGATGTTGCGCGCGAGGCGGTCGATCTCGTCGCGATCATCGCCGATGGACTGAAGGATGACGAACTCGTCGCCACCCAGGCGCGCCACGAAGTGGCCGCGCGCGGCGTGCTGCACTCGCTTCGCGACCTCGATCAGCAAGGCATCGCCGGCAGGGTGCCCAAGCGTGTCGTTGATCACCTTGAATTGGTCGAGGTCGAGGCAGTGGAGCGCGAACAGGCTCCCCTTGGCCTCGGCAGCTCGAAAATATTGGTCGAGCGCCTGCTTGAACATGGTTCGATTGGGCAGGCCCGTGAGCGTGTCGTTGAAGGCGAGCTGGGTGATGCGCTGCTCACGCTCGACGATCTTGCCGACCATCTCGTTGAAGCTGCCCGCGAGCCGCGCCAGCTCGTCATCGCCGCGCACGCGGACCTGGACATGCTCGCCGGCGGCGAGACGGCCGGCGGCCTCGTCGAGGCGCGCGAGCGGCTGGGTGATATGGCTGGCAGCGCGCCAGGTTGCGAATGCAACCAGCAGGAGGCCGAGCAGCGTCATGACGCCGAGCGCCAGTTGGAGCGTGCGGGTCTCCGCCATGGCGCGAGCCTTGGGATAGGCGAGCAGCAGGATCGCCCGTTCACCGTCGGAGAACGCGGGGAGCGGCTTGGCGAGCGCGATCGATGTTGCGCCACCAAGTTTGAGCTCGAAGGCGCCGGGGGCCTTCACATGAGCTTCGGCGAGACGGACCCCATCGGCACCGAGCCCGGCCATCGTGCCAGCAGCCTCCGACCAACGGCCATTGGCGTGCGCCACGACCGCAGCGTGGAGAGGAATGGCGGAGAGCCGCTCCAGCGCCCGCATCTCGTGCTCGTCTAGGTCCGCCGCGAACACGACCCAGCCAAGCAGTGTCGGGGCCATGATCGGGGCGGCCACTAGTTGGCGCGGCCGTCCGGACAGCGTCGACACACCGGCGAGGCGGCCATCGTCAAGCGGGCCCCAGAGTTCGGATGCTTCGGCTGGCGATACGCTGCGGTCGATGCTGGAGGCACGCCCGTCGGCGGTGACGATGAAGGCGCTACGCACCTTCAGGCGCGCAGCGGCATTGCTGAGTGCCGACTGCATCGTCGCTTCGTCGCCGCTCGCGACCGCCGCGCGGAAACCAAAGTCGCGCGCAAGCAGCTGAGCGGCGTTCTGAAGCTCGTGCGTGCGCTGCTGCCACAGCCGGTCGTACACCGCTCCGCTGGACTGCAGCTGCCCTTCGACGCGGTGGGAAGCAGCGCCCGCGATGAAGGTCGAGAGCGCCGCTGAAACCGCAAGCATCGCCACTGCGAAGAGCAGCGCGAACTGCACTGTCAGGCGCGCACTGAGCGAGCGGAAGGAGCGCACGGGCCTAGTAGTCCCCCATCTGCATCGCCGGGGGCGGCGGACGAAGGCGGACCTGGAACGTGGCGGTGCGCTGAGCCGATGCGACCGGCTGCTGGAGCTCTCCGCCAGGAGCGCGGAGATAGGGATGCCACACCTTCACGCGGCCGGGTGCGTTCGGCGCGTCGGCGAACGTAGCAATGCCCTGCGCATTGGTGCGGGCAGTCCAGGCGCTATCGGTGATGACCACGAACGCGCTCATTTGGTCGTGGATGTTGCAGCCGAGGGCGACGACCCCGGGCTTCTCGAAGTGCACCGTTCGCGACTGATCCTTGGCGAAGAGCTTCAGCTCGAACTTCTTGGCCGGCGAAAAGGAGTAAACATGGTGCTTCGTCGGATCGAAGTTCGGGAACGACACGTCCGCGCCGACTGGCACGATCGTGAGGAACGGACGGAACTGGAGGTTCTGCTGCGCGATCGTGAACCGGCCGCCTGATCGTGCGGGGCGTGCGGCGCTGCCCGAAGGGTAAAGCGTGACCACCGCGTCCCTGACGGGCTTGCCCGAGGCGTCGGCCACACGAACCGTCAGAGGAGACGCGACGAGCGGCGACGCGGCGCCGGCAAGCGCACACGCGATCAGAATTTTATGCCCCATCCGTCACGATTAAGCCGACAACGGTAAACGTCGCCGGTGCAACCATGGTTACCAGTGCATTCTTAATTCGGCCTGCAGCTGCGTCTGCCGCTGCCGGTCGGGTGCGCCGATATGTTCGCGCGCGGGCACGTCGCTCCAGACGTGGAGCAGTTCGACGAGGCCGGTAACGTGTTTCCACTCGCGCTTCACGGCGAGCATCCCGGCCCAGCCATGCTCGTCATATTCGTCGTCCCAAAGCCCGCCGCGATTGCGCGTGTCGAAGACGTCGCCACGCGCCGAAAAGGTGAGATCGCCGGTGCGGTGGGACAACATCGCGTAGGCGGCACGGAAGCGTTCATCGAACCAGCGATGGACGGGTTCGGGGAAACCCATGCGCGTGGTGCCTTGCAGCGCTTGGGCCTTGAGCTCCGTGCCTTCGCCCAGATCAGCCGTCAGCCCGACGTTGTTAAACCGGGTGCGCCAGCCCCATTCCGGAAGGCCGGAAGTCACGTCTTCCGGATCGGCGCGGTTGTCATAGCGAAACACTTCTATGCGGACGGGCACGGGCGGCTGCCACGCGAGCTTCGCATAATAGCCGAGGTGCCTCGCAAACCCCTGATGAACGTCGAGCAGCGGATGGGTGTACGGCGCCTGCAGCTCGGCGAAATCCTCCAGCGGCGGAAGGGGCTGCCGGTTGAACGCCAGAGCCGTGCGATCATGAAGCGCCCAGCCCCGGAAGGCGAGAAGGGTGCCGGCTGTGTCATTGGCGGTGATCACCGCCGCCGTGGCGCGCAGCTTGTGATCCCCGACCGTCGTAGCGAGCGTCGCCTCGACCGCGAGCGGCTTCACTTCCTCCCCCATCCAGCTGTTGATCGCGGAAGGTGTAATTGAGTCCCTCACGTGCCAGTCCGCGCCTTCGTGCTCTAAGCTGACCGGCGGCCACATCAGGCCCGCGCGGGCCGAAAATGCAATCTTGCTCGACCGCATGGGACGGAAGCTCAGGAAAGCCTGGCTTAAGCCAGCCCGCGTGCGCTGCCCGCCTTCGACGGCTCCGACGACAGTCGCGCCGAGCGACCAGGTGAGCTGTGGCTTCCAGACGAGGCTGACGTTGCCCAACTGCGGTTGGACGCGCAGGTCGCCATTGCTGCCTGACCGCAGCTTGCCGAAGCCGCCGTCGACCCAGCTTCGCTCGCCGTCGACCGCTACGGCACGGACATCGCCGCTAAACTCAAAGCTATCGAGCTTGAGATCGCTCTGGGCAGCGGCCGGCGCCGCGCACAGCGCCGCAAGCACGCAAGCCGCTGGGGCCGCGCTGCAGCGGAGCGGGCGTCGGGCGAAACCGCACATCTGCTCTTGGGTAAACTGCCGAGGTTAACATTATCGGCACTAATGTTGGTGATGACGTCCGGCGCGGATCCCGCGCCATCGGCAGAAGTAAGTGGTCGGGGAGAGAGGATTCGAACCTCCGGCCCCTGCCTCCCGAAGACAGTGCTCTACCAGGCTGAGCTACTCCCCGACCGGAACCCGCAGGTGCGACTTTTTGGGTCGCGGCGGGAGCCAAGGCCGCGGCTAGATAGAAGGGGGTTGGCCGGAGCGCAAGCATGTCCTGAGTTTTATCGAAGGGCGACTACCGGCCGATTGTTTGCAGCCAGTCCGCATGGCGCACGAACTTCTCGCGCGGCGAACCTGGACGGGCATTGGCGGCCTCCGTCTCCTCGATCTTGCGCCAGTCGTCATAGTCGGTTGCCATGACTTCACGGCCGGCCAGCAGCCTCTTCAGACCTTCGGCGCCAGGCCGATCGCCAGAAGTGCCCGGCGGCATGTCTGCAACCACCTGATCGCCGACTTCATATCCGTCCGGCCGGTTGGTTCCGATCGTACCGCTGGGGCCACGCCTGGCCCAGCCTACCGCGAACAGCCGGTCCGCAATCCGGCCTCGCTCGTTGACGAACTTGCCGCCCTCGAACGGCACGTCGGGGATCGGCGACGTCGAATAGCCGATCGCCGTGACGATCAAGTTCGCGGGCACTTCGTAAGTCTCGCCGGTGCCGCGCGCGACGCCGCTGTCGTCGAGAATGGTTCGCTCGACGATGATCCGCTCGGCCCTGCCCTCACCCTCGATCCGGACCGGCTTGGCGAAAAAGTCGAAGACGATGCGCTTCGGCTTGTTCGGTTCGAGATCGGCGAAGCCGCGCAGCAGGGTCACCGACTTGCGGAGTCCCGGCTCGAGCCCCTCATCGGCCTCGACCGGCGGAAAGTCGCTTGTCTCAACGACCGGGACCGCAGCTTCGAGGTGACCGAGTTCGCCAAGCTCCTTGGGTGTCATGGCGATCTGGTGCGGACCTCGGCGGCCGAGGATGGTGACCGTGCCGATCCGTGAGCGATCAAGGGCAGTCAGCGCGTGGCCGACGATGTCCGAACCTTCAAACTCGTGGCGTGTCTTCGACAGGATGCGCGCGCAGTCGAGGGCGACGTTGCCGTTGCCGATGACGGCTGCGTGGTTGCCTTGCAGAATCGGGTCGAGGTCCGCGAATTCGGGATGGCCGTTGTACCAGCCGACGAACTCGGCCGAGCCGACGACGCCCGGCAGGTCCTCGCCCGGAATGCCGAGCTTCCGGTCATGCGGGGCGCCGGTGGCGAGGATCACCGCGTCGTAAAGCTCCAGGAGCTCGGCGACGGAGACGTCCTTGCCCACGGTGACGTTGCCGATGAAGTCGACGCCGGCGCTCTCCGCGACCTTGTCGTAGCGTTTGCTGACGGCTTTCAGCGACTGATGGTCCGGGGCGACCCCGAAGCGGATGAGGCCATAAGGAACCGGGTAACGGTCGATGACGTCGATGCGGGCCTGATCGCCATAGGCCTTCTCCAGCGCCTCCGCGGTGTAGAAGCCCGCGGGACCTGATCCGACCACTGCGAAATGCCGCATGCCGCCTCCTTTTCACTGGAAGCTTAGCGGCACTGCTGCAGGGCGTCAGCCCTTCGTGTGATCCTCCAGCAGCACGTTGCCCCTCTTCTGGAGCGTGGCCTGGACCAGGCCGGAGAACATGCCGAGCATGCCCGGAAGCAGGACCTTCACGTGGACCTTCGTCTCCTGCACGTCGATCGCGGCGTTCACCGCCTCGCCCATCGCGGAGACCTGGAGGTTGAGCTGATCGCCGCTCCAGCCGGACTGCACGTGCGCGCCGCCGGGGATATGCTGCTCCAGCTTGTGGATGTTGCTGCCGATCCGGCGCTTGGCTTCTTCCTTGCCGAGATTATGCGGCAGATCGACATCGATGGGCTGACTCATAATTGCGATGTCGGCGGCTGTTCAGCGCTTTTCAAGCTGCAGGCGAGGAGTATGATTCCGCAATGCGCGCCCTTCCCCTTCTGTTGTTGATATTCGCTGCCCCGTTGCCCGCGCAGGTTGTGGCGCCAGTTGCGCCGGTCGCGCAGCCGGTCTGGAACCCCGCGGCAGCGTACATCACCTCGGGTCAGGACGAGCCCGGCTATCGCGCTTGGTATCTCGCTGACCCGACCCGCGCCGTGCAGGTGAAGGCCTTCAATGATTATCTCGCTGGCGCGCAGGTCGCCGGCGTTCTCCCGACGTGGCAGCTGCTTCGGACCGCCAGTTCGTGGAGGGACTGCAACAGCCAGCCGTTCGAGGTGCCGCCGCCCGACGAGTGGCCGCACATGGTCCAGCCGCTTCGCTACATTCACGACTACGTCGTTCCCGCGATTGGCCCGGTCGAGCCGGTCTCGGCCTACCGGAACCCGCTG
>DASVXN010000154.1:0-3080 GCA_036392635.1 Sphingomicrobium sp.
CGTGGGGTCGAGCGAGGGCATGGGCATCTGCCACGCTTATGCTCCGGATGGTCGCTGCATCTCGCTGCTGAAGATCCTGCTGACCAACAGCTGCATCTTCGACTGCGCTTATTGCATCAACCGCAAGAGCTCGAACGTGCGGCGGGCACGGTTCACGCCGGCCGAGGTGGTCGACCTCACCCTCAATTTCTACCGCCGCAATTATATCGAGGGGCTGTTCCTCTCCTCGGGCATCATCCGCTCGTCGAACTACACGATGGAGCAGATCGTCGACGTCGCGAAATCGCTTCGCGAGGAGCACGATTTTCGCGGCTACATCCACCTGAAGACCATCCCCGATGCAGACCCGGAGCTGGTGCGGCAGGCAGGGCTCTACGCCGACCGCGTGTCAATCAACGTGGAGCTGCCGACCGTCAGCGGCCTGACTGATCTCGCGCCGGAGAAGGACGCGGGGCAGATCGAAGGCGCCATGCGCGACATGAAGGCTTCAATCGTGGAGGGCGGCGACGCGTCCAAGCGCTTCAAGTCGGCGCCAAGGTTCGCGCCTGCCGGTCAGTCGACGCAAATGATTGTCGGCGCGGACAGCGCAAATGACAGTGACATCGTCGCCAAGGCGAGCACGCTGTACGACCGCTTCAGCCTCCGCCGCGTCTACTATTCCGCATTTTCGCCCATCCCGGATGCCAGCGCGGTGCTGCCCCTCAAGCGCCCGCCGCTCATGCGCGAGCACCGCATCTACCAGGCCGACTGGCTGATGCGCTTCTACGGCTTCGCGCCGAAGGAGGTGCAGAGCGCAACGGACGAGCAGGGGATGCTCCCGCTCGACATCGATCCGAAGCTCGCCTGGGCGCTCAAGTACCGCGAGAGCTTCCCCGTCGACGTGAACCGCGCGCCAAGGGAGATGCTGCTGCGCGTGCCGGGGCTTGGCACCAAGGCGGTGGAACGCATCCTGTCCTCCCGTCGCTGGCGCAAGCTGGGGCTCGACGATGTCGCGCGGCTGACGCTCTCGATTACCAAGGTGCGACCCTTCATCAGTACCGCCGACTGGCGCCCGACGCTGCTGACCGACCGTGCCGACCTGCGGACCTTGGTGGCGCCGAAGCAGCAGCAACTGGAGCTGTTCGCGGCCTGATCGTGCTACGCGAAGGCCCCATGATCGAGGCGCATCGCGTCACGCTCGACGCACCGGACGACTTCGACGGCTGGCGCGATGCCGCGCGCGACCTCGCTGAAGCGGGCGTGCCCGCCAGCGCCGTCGTGTGGCAGGTCGAAGGTGAAGACGCGGACCTCTTCGGCGCGGAGGCGCCGCAACCTGCCGCACCCAGCTTCCCCGTGCCGCGCGCCTTTGTGCAGCTCGCCAAGGAGGTGATCTGCCACTCGGACCCGGAGCGGTTCGCGCTGCTCTACGCGCTGCTGCTCAAGCTCAAGAACAACCGGCAGGCGCTCGACGACGAGGCCGACCCGCTCGTCCGCCGCCTCCAGGCGCTCGCCAAGGAAGTCCGCCGCGACGTGCACAAGATGCATGCGTTCGTGCGCTTCCGGGAGATCGATGACCGCTTCGTGGCCTTCTTCGAGCCGGACCATCATATCGTCCGCAAGGCGAGCAGCTTCTTCGTCAACCGCTTCACGAACATGCGCTGGTCGATCCTCACGCCCGAGCTGTCGATCCACTGGGACGGCGAGCGGCTCACGGAAGGTCCGGGTGCGACGCGTGCCGAGGCTCCGTCGGGCGATCCGCTCGAGGAGACCTGGCGCACTTACTATTCAAGCATCTTCAACCCGGCACGCCTGAAGGTCGGCGCCATGCTGAAGGAGATGCCCAAGAAGTACTGGCGAAACATGCCGGAGACCTCGCTCGTTCAGCCGCTGATTGCGGGTGCCCGCAACCGGGAGCTGGAGATGATCGACCGCTCGGTCGCCAAGGAAGGACTGCAGCACGCCCTTGAGGCCGAGCGGCGGGTCGAACCCGGCGGCAACCTGCGCGCTTCGTGGGAAGCGCTGCTCAAGGATGCGCGCAAGTGCACCCGCTGCGACCTCTACAAGTGCGGCACGCAGACGGTGTTCGGCGAAGGTCCGCTCGACGTTTCGATCATGATGGTCGGGGAGCAGCCGGGCGACCAGGAGGACCTTGCCGGACGGCCGTTCGTCGGCCCCGCCGGCCAGCTCCTCGACGCCGCGCTGGAGAAGGCGGGTATCGACCGCTCGACCGTCTACGTCACCAATGCCGTGAAGCACTTCAAGTTCGTGCAGCGCGGCAAGAAGCGGATCCACAGCAAGCCCGGCTCCGGAGAGATCGAGGCGTGCCGCTGGTGGATAAGCCAGGAACGTGAGCTGATCCGGCCGCCGGTCACCGTCGCGCTCGGCGCCACGGCGGCGCAGAGCCTGTTCGGCAAGGCGATGGTCATCGGCAAGAACCGGGGCGCGCCCTTGTCGCTGCCCGACGGCAGCGAGTGTTGGATCACCGTGCACCCGAGCTTCCTCCTCCGCATTCCGGAGGAGGACCGCCGTCACGAGGAACGCGCCTTGTTCGTGCGCGACCTCAAGCGGATCAAGGAGCGAGCGGAGGAGCTCGCCGGTTAGAAACGATAGCCCAGCGTCGCCTTGACGGTCCGCGGCGCCCCCGGCGTGATATTGTTGTCGGAGTTGGCAGTCGGGAAGTAGTGCGCGCCAAACAGGTTCTCGGCGTTGAGCTGCGCCTCGATCCCGTACGGCAGCTTCGTGAAGACCGCCGCGTCTACCCGCGCGTAGCCCGGCAGCTTAACAGCATTGCTGATGGTCGCGTAGGACTTGGAGCGGGCGATCACGCCCAGGCCTAGGCCGAGCCCTTTGGTGACGTCGTACCGGTTCCAGAGCGAGAAGCTGTGGCGTGGGACGAGCGGCACCTGGCGGCCGGCGGGCGCGGCGGTCGTCGTGCTGGTAATCTCGGCTTTTTGCAGCGCATAGCCGCCGGCGATCAGCCAGCGGCTGGTCATGCTCCGCTCGAGGCCAAGCTCCAGCCCGCGGCTTCGCTGCGCACCGGTAAGCACCGTAACCGCGGGGTTGTTCGGGTCCGTCGCGCGGGTGTTGGTCCGGTCGAGCCG
>DASVXN010000155.1:0-3007 GCA_036392635.1 Sphingomicrobium sp.
AATGCGAGCCCGACGAGTGTCGAAAAAGCCGGTCCGCTGTGTGCGTCAGGCAGCCCGGTCAACTGCTTTGGGCGACCGACCCTCACCGCCCGGCCTAACACCCCTTGCATATAGTCGGCGATGTTCTTCAGTTCGGCGCCACCGCCGGTCAGGACCACCTGGCGGCCGACGGGCCCGGTGAAGCCGAGGCCTTTCAGCGAGCCCTCGATCTCGTTCGTCAGTTCCTCGACCTTCTGGCGGATCACCATCATCAGCTGCGCGCGCGTGATCTTGAGGGGCTCGGCGCCCGGCTCGGCCCCGATCTGGTTCGCCTCGATCATCTCGTGATTGTCGCGCGGGCTGGTCATGGCGGAGCCGTAGAAGCACTTCAGCCGCTCGGCATCGCGGCGCTGGACTGCGAACGCGCCGGCGATGTCGTTGGTGATGTCCTTGGCGCCGAGCGGGATTGAACGAAGGCCGACCATCATCCCGCCGAGATGGACCGAGACGTTGGTCACTTCCGCGCCCATCTCGACAAGCGCGACGCCAAGCTCCCGCTCCTCGTCGCTGAGGCAGGCAAGCGCCGCGGCGATCGGCGATGCAACGATGGCTTTCACGCCGAGGTGGGCCTGGCGGATCACCGTATCGATGTTGCGGAGCGGCGACGGTTCCGCAGCGACGACGTGGATGTCTACGCCTAGGCGGCTGGCGTGCAGACCGATCGGCTGCTGGACGCCATGTGCGCGGTCGATCGTATAGAGCGCCGGGTGCGCGTGGAGCACGACCTGCCCGTTACCGTCGATGGCAGCCTTGCCCGCCGCCATCAGCTGGTCGATGTCGGCCTGCTCGACGGCATGGCCGCCAAGCTCGACCTCCACGTTGGCGACATCGCTGACGAGGCCGCCGGCGCCGTAGCTCGCCCATACGTCGTCGACGGTAAGGTTGGACATACGCTCGGCGAGCTCGACCGCCTCCCGCACGGCGAACTCGCTGGCACCCATGTCGGTGATGAAGCCGCGCTTGACGCCGCGGCTCTCCCGCTGGCCAGTGCCGAGCACGGTCAGGCGGCCATCGGCGTCCTGTCGCGCGATGATCGCGCTGACCTTGGATGAGCCGATGTCGAGTGCGGCAATGAGTGGCTGGTCGGTGACTTGCGCCACTAGCCCTCCTGCGGCGGCTTGGCGGCGGGCGCGATCGGTTCGCCGGGAGCGCGCTTGAGGCGGACCGTCATCTGCCCCGGCTTGCGCAGGTCGAAGCGCAGAATGCCCCGGCCAAGGAGACCGCTTTGCTTGTCGGCGCGAGCGAACTTGGCCAGCACCGACTTGGCGACGTCCTCGCCTTCGGGCAGCGCGACGACCTCACCGGACTGGAACGCCAGGTCCCAGCGGCGATCGCCAACCCACGTCGCGGACGCGAGCTGAGGCTTGAGCGTCGGCACCTGGTCCATGATGCGGATCAGCTGCTGCTCCCTGCTGTTCGCACCGGGGCCGATCAGCAGCGGCAGGTCGGGCATCTTGTCGACGGGCACGCGATCGAGGACGACACCGTCGCCGTCGATCAAAGCGAGCTGACCCTGGTTCTGCCACAGCGCCGCGGGCGTGCGCTCGACGATGTCGATGACCAGGGTGTCGGGCAGCCGCCGCGACACGCGCGCATCCTTTACCCAGCCGAAGCTCATCAACCGCTGACGGATGCCGGCAACATCGACGAGCGCCTGAGGCGCCTTGTCGGCACCACTCTCGTCGGTCGCGCGATGCAGCTCGTCGGCCACGACGGCGTCGACCAGCTTGCGGTTCATGTGGTTGATGCCGGTGATCTGGTAGCCGCGGACCATGAAGCCGGCGTGCCCGACTGCGGTGCCCGCCGCGCGTTCGGCCTTGGCCGGGATGTCGAGCGCGACCAGCACCACCGCGCCAATGGCGAGCACGAAGCCCCCGAACGCCATGCCGGCGATCTTGTTGACTCGCGCCTGGTCGACCGGGAGCCGCTTGGCGAGCTTCTTCGGGACGGCGACCTTGGTCGGCCTCTTGGCATTGGCGCGGGCGGCGCCGCCGCTTCCGCGGCGGACGTGGGCAGCACTCATTGCAGCGCCTCCGTGATCAGCCGCTCGACCAGCTCGCCGTAGGGGATGCCCCTGCTCTTCGCCTGTTCCGGAACGAGGCTGAGCGGAGTCATGCCGGGCTGGGTGTTGACCTCGAGCAGGTAGATGCCCGCCTCGCCCTGCTCATCGTCCCAGCGGAAGTCGGACCGTGAAGCGCCCCTGCAGCCAAGCAGAGTGTGAGCACGCGCGGCCATGTCCATCATCGCTTGAGCAATGTCGTCCGGCACCTCTGCCGGGCAGATGTGGACGGTCAGGCCGTCCGTGTACTTGCTCGCGTAATCGTAGAAGCCGGACTTGGGCTTGAGCTCAGTAACGGCGAGCGCCTCGCCCGAAAGTACCGCGACCGTGAGCTCGCGGCCCTTGATGAAGGGCTCGGCCAGCAGTTCGTCGAATTCATCCCAAGGACCCGGCACATCGCGGCCGATCGGGTTTCCGTAATTGCCGTTCTCCGTGACGATCGCGACGCCAACGGAGGACCCTTCGTTGACGGGCTTCACCACGTAAGGACGCTGCAACGGATCCTGCTGGTGCAGGCTCTCGCTGCTGACGATCGTACCCGCCGGCATGCGGATGCCGCCCGGCACCAGCACCATCTTCGTCAGCTCCTTGTCGATGGCAATGACCGACGTTTCGAGCCCGCTATGCGTGTACTTGAGACCCATCAGGTCCATCATGCCCTGAACGGTGCCGTCCTCGCCGGGCGTACCGTGGAGCGCGTTGAACACCACGTCGGGATTCAGCTCAGCGAGGCGCCGCGCGACGTCGCGGTCCATGTCGAGCTCGGTGACGTTCGACCAGCCGCGCTCACGCAGCGCTTCGGCAACGCCCTTGCCACTGGTTAGCGAAACCTCGCGCTCGGACGACCAGCCGCCCATCAGTACAACAACGTGGATATTCTTGTTCATGCGTTGCCGACCCGCTGGATTT
>DASVXN010000156.1:0-5553 GCA_036392635.1 Sphingomicrobium sp.
CGCCTCGCTGAGCGACAGCACAAACGCCTTGGTGGCGAAATAGACCGCCATCTTCGGGCCAGGCTGGAAGGCCGCGGTCGAGGCGACATTGATGATCCCGCCGCTCTTCCGCTGGACCATTCCGGGCGCGACCGCGCGGCAGAGGTCGGCCAGCGTCCCGACGTTGAGGTCGATCATCTGCCGCTCGCGCTTCGCATCGAGCTCGGCGAAGCGGCCGATCAGCCCGAAGCCGGCATTGTTGACCAGCAGGTCCACGACCTCGCCGTTTGCGTCGAGATCGGCCAGCAGCTTCGCCGCCGCATCCTTCTTCGAAAGATCGAATGCCACCGCCCGAGCATTGCCGACGGCCTTCGCCAGCTCCTCGAGACGCTCCTTGCGGCGCGCCACGAGGACGAGCGAATGGCCGCGCTTCGCCAGCTGGCGCGCGAACTCGACGCCGAGCCCGGCGGAAGCGCCGGTGACGAGCGCGACCTTCTTCAAGCTCAGGCGACCGTCGCCTTGACGATCTTGCCGGGCTCGCGCGGCGGCTCGCCCTTAGGAAGCGCGTCGACGAACTCCATGCCGCTCTCGACCTCACCCCACACCGTGTACTGCTTGTCGAGGAACGGCGAGTCCTCCGTCACGATGAAGAACTGGCTGTTGGCGCTGTCGGGGTTCTGCGCCCGCGCCATCGAGGCCACGCCGCGCTTGTGCGAAGCGTTCGAGAACTCGGCCTTGAGGTTCGGCTTGTCCGAGCCGTGGAAGCCGGTCCCGGTCGGGTCGCCGCCCTGCGCCATGAAGCCGGGGATCACGCGGTGGAACACCACACCGTCGTAGAAGCCGCTGTTGGCAAGCTCGGTGATGCGCTCGACGTGGCCCGGCGCGAGGTCCGGGCGGAGCTTGATGACGACGTCGCCGCCGGTGGAGAGGGAGAGGGTAAGGCGATCGCCGTCGGCCATGGGATGAACTCCAGATGAAAGGGTACCAAACGCGGGCGATTTAGGAGCGCTCCAATGGTTGCGCCAGAGCAGCGGCGACCATAGGAGGGCGGCGCCGGGTCAAAGCGAGGAGGGCGACATGGCGGAAATCGACCAGATCGCCCCGCTGCCGCCTGAGGATTCCACGCCCAATGCCGTGATGGACGAGGATACGCAGCTGCGGCCCGAGTTCGTCGCCAAGGTGCTCGACGCCGTCGCTGCCGGCGACGACGAGACTGCCCGCCGCCTCGTCGAGCCGCTCCATCCCGCCGACGTCGCCGACCTCATCGAGCTCGCCCGCGCGGACGAGCGCGAAGGGCTGGTGAAGGCGCTGGCCGGGATCGTCAGTCCCGACGTGCTCGCGGAAATGAACGAGTATGTGCGCGAGGGCCTGCTCGACGAGCTCGAGCCGCAGCAGGTCGCGGACATCGCCGGGCAGCTCGACACGGACGACGCCGTTGCGCTGATCGAGGACCTCGACCGCGACGAGCAGCAGGCCGTGCTCCGCGCGATGGAGCCCGACGACCGTGCTGCCGTCGAGGAAGCGCTCAGCTACCCGGAGGAATCCGCGGGCCGCCTCATGCAGCGCGACCTCTGCGCGGTGCCGGAACATTGGAACGTCGGCCAGGTCATCGATTACCTGCGCTCGACCAAGGACCTGCCGACGGACTTCTGGGAGGTCTTCGTCGTCAGCCCCGACCACCACCCGGTCGGCACCTGCAAGCTGTCGACGATCCTGCGCACGGGGCGGACGGTGCCGGTCAGCGAGATCATGGCCCGCGAGCAGACCTTGATCCCGGTCGACATGGACCAGGAAGACGTCGCACTCCGCTTCCAGAAATATGCGCTGGTCTCTGCCGCTGTCGTTGACGACGCGGGTCGCCTCGTCGGGATGATTACCGTCGACGACGTCGTTCACATCATCCAGCAGGAAGCGGGCGAGGACATCACCCTGCTGTCTGGCGCGGGCGAGGGCGACATCAACGAGCCCATCCGAATGACGGTGCGCACGCGCGTGCTGTGGCTCGTCATCAACCTCGGCGCGACGATCTGCTCGGCCTCGGTCGTCGGCCTCTTCCAGGGCGAGATCCGCAAATATGCGATCCTTGCCGCCCTGATGCCGATCGTCTCTGCGCTTGGCGGCAACGCCGGCACGCAGACGCTGGCCGTCGTCGTGCGGGCGCTTGCCACCAATCAGCTCACCAGCGCCAACACGGCATGGATGCTGTTCCGCGAATTCCGGATCGCGATCGCCAACGGCATTGCCCTCGCCGCGGTCGGCGCGCTCGGTACGTTCCTCGTGCTCCGCGACGTCCAGCTATCGCTCGTCTTCGCGATGGCGCTGGTCATCAACAGCCTCGTCGCGGGGCTGGTGGGCGTGCTCGTGCCCGTGACGCTCGACAAGTCCCGGATCGATCCTGCCGTCTCGTCGGCAGTGTTCGTCACCACCATGACCGACGTCATGGGCTTCTTCAGCTTCCTCGGTCTCGCGGCGCTCCTCATCAATCGCTAAGCGCTTGTTTTCATGGCCGTTTGCCGCCAAATCGCGGCGGTGCCGAACCTCCACCTCACCAAGGTCGCATTCGCCTGCCGCGACCTCGAAGCGCTGCAGCAACGCATCGCCGGGCGCGTGCTCGATGGCGAGGTGCGCGTGGTCACCCGCATGCGCCCGAAGCGCGCGCCGGAACTGATCGGCGGCTCGCTCTACTGGATCGTCAGGCACCGCCTCATCGCCTGCCAGGAAATCCTCCGCTTTGAAGATCGGGAGGATGGCCGCATCGACATCGTCTGCTCGGGCGAGCTCAGGACCGTGTCGCCGGTTGCGCGCCGGGCGCACCAGGGCTGGCGCTACTTTGAATCGGCCGATGGCGGCGTCGAGGCAGGCGAGGACGACGGCCTCTCGGCACTGCCGCCCCAGCTCTTCGGCAAGCTGGCGGCTTTGGCGCTGGTATAGTCGGCCAGCCGACGGTAACGAGCCCCGAACCACAACCCGGAGGCTTCGACGATGAACAGGCTCGCAACGTCCACGACCATCGACTCGGTGATCGCCGACCGCAGCATGCTCAAGCATCCCTTCTATCAGGCGTGGACCGACGGGACGCTGCCGCTCGACACGCTGCGCGATTACTCGCGGCAGTATTTCCATCACGTCGAAGCCTTCCCGCGCGCGGTGAGCGCCGTTCACAGCGCCTGCCCGGATCGCGACGGCCGCCGCATGCTCGCCGAGAACCTGGCCGAGGAAGAGGGCATCGAGGCGGGCAAGCAGGACCACGCCACCCTGTGGCTCATGTTCGCGGCCGGCCTTGGCGAGACCGAAACCGCGGTTCGCTCACAGCAACTGAATACGGAGACGCTCGCCCTTATCGAGACCTTCCGCAGGCTGTCCCGACGGTCCTACGCGGCGGGGCTTGGTGCGCTCTATGCCTATGAGAGCCAGTTCCCGGCAGTCGCCTCGGCCAAGATCGAAGGCTTGATCGACCGCTATGGCATCCGCGACGAGCAGACGCTGCGCTTCTTCCGCGTCCACGAAACCGCTGACGTCGAGCACAGCTCGGTGTGCCGCGCGCTGATCGATCGGCTGCCGGAGGACCAAGCCGCCGAAGCCGTCGCCGCTGCCGAAGAACTTGCCGCTGCGCTCTGGTCGTTCCTGAGCGGCGTGGAGGCGGCGGTCACGGTCAATTGACCTAGGGTCAGCAGCCGCCCGGCCGCCTCCTGCTTATCGCACCCTGTTCGCCCGTTTTAGCGGAACAGGATGTAGAGAATGATGATCAAGAGGATCAGGCCACCGATACCGAAGTACATTGCACTCTCCCTTGTCTGACCGCTCGGGAGCAAAACGTTTTCGGTCGTTCTCGGTTGCTGATCTCCTGGGACCCGAACTCCGCCTTATTTGCAGCCCGTGACGCTCGTCGAGCCCGTCGCGTGCAGTTCGCATGAGGGCTGGCCGGAGAAGCGGATCGTCGCGGGTCCTGACGCGTCCACGCGCGCCGTATCGGTGGCGACCGCATCGATGGTCGCCGAGCCTTCCGCAGTCACGGCCGCGGTCGGCGAGCTGAGCTTGGCAGCATCCAAGGCCGACAGGCCGCGGACGGTCGCCGTCAGCCGCTTGGTCTTGCCGGCAAGCCTCGCGCTGGCCGTGCCCGCCAGGCTGACGCTGAACTGATCCGCGGCAACCTCACCAATCTGCACCGCGCCGGAGCCTTGCACCGCCAGTGCGAAGGTGAGGCCCGTCACCCGCGAGATCGCCAGGCTCCCGGCTCCGTTGAGGGAAGCGTTGGAAAGATCGTGCGTGCCGATCGTCACCTCGACCGGGCCGGGGTCCACGCCCGGATAGCCGCCCCATCCGCTCTTGTCCGCACGGACGAGCAGCGTGTCGCCGCGCACCTCGATGGCGATGCGGTCGAGCGCGACCGATGAGCCGCTCGCCTTGGCGAACGGGGGCACTCCGGTCGTCAGGGTCACCTTGTAAGGACCCTCGACCCGCACCTTGGTGTAGTCGGTGATTCCGAACGTCCGCGTCGCCGCACCGGCGGAAGTTGTCAGAGCGAGCGTCAGGGCGAAGACGGAAAGGAAGGCGCGCATGCGCCCACCTTCCACGCTCATGGTTAATGCGCCGCTAAAGGCCGCCTAGGAGCAGCGGACGTTGCCGGATCCCGCCTTGCTGACGTCGCACTTGGCACCGCCGGCGACGTTGACGTTGCCCGACCCCATGATGTCGACCTTCGCCGTGCTGCTCGCGTGCGCTTTGACGTCGCCCGAGCCCGCGATTGACACTTTCAGCTGCTGGGTCTGGACCGCGCCTGCGTCGAGGCTGCCCGACCCGGCGATGTCATATTCTGCCGACTGCGCCTTGCCCTGTCCGGCCTTGGCGCTGCCAGATCCGGCGATGTTGAGCTTCAGCGACTGGACGTCGACGCCGTTGAGGTTCAGCCGGCCCGAACCTGCGACGGTCCCTTCGAAGTTTCCGCCCTGCACCTTGTCGACGTTGATCACGCCCGATCCGGCAAGCGTCGCGCCGGTGAGCGTCGGCACGGTCACGACGACCTGCACCGTCTCGCGCGAGCCGCGGTTGCCGAAGTGGAACCAGCCTTTCTGGTTGTTCGGATGGATGGTCAGCTTGTCGCCGTCCACCTCGACCTTGAGCCGCTCCAGCACCTTCTCTGGGCCTTTCGCAGATACGCTGACCGGCCCGCCGGTGCGGATCTCGACGTCATAGTGACCGGCAAGCTCAACCTGTTGGAAGTTGCCGACCTGTTAGTTGCGCGAAACGGTGGGCCCGCCATCTTCCGCATTGCCCCGGCTGCAGGCCGTCAGCGCGGCGGCACCTGCGATCATGAAAGCCACGGACTTGCGCATGCGATCCTCCGACACGTGTGTTAGCGTGGCAATACACCAGCACCGGAACGGCCGCAAGCAGGAATTTGGCTTCGCTGGAGTGGGCCTGTCAGGGCGGCTAGGACCGGCCCATGACCACCATCGTCCTGCTCATGATCTCGAACGTGTTCATGACCATCGCCTGGTACGGGCAGCTGAAGTTCCCGCACTCGACGACGCTCGCGGCGATCCTGATCGGCTGGAGCATCGCTCTCATCGAATA
>DASVXN010000157.1:0-3534 GCA_036392635.1 Sphingomicrobium sp.
CTGCCGCCGTCAGTGCGCCGATCACTGCCGCAATCATCCACTCCTCACTTCTTCCAATGCTGCTCGGTTTCGCGGTGCTGGTGCTGTGGAAGCACCGCGAGAACATACTTCGCCTGAGGCGCGGGACCGAGCCACGCATTGGGAGAGCGAAAGCTTGATCGAAGATCTAGTCGACCGCGTCAGACTGTTGCGCACTCCGGGCATCGGCCCGGTCACCTTTCGCCAGCTCATCATTCGGTTTGGAACGCCGGCAAAGGCGCTTGCCGCAGTGCCGGACCTCGCGCGGAGGGGCGGGGGCAGGGTGCCCACCGTCTGTTCGATTAGCGACGCTGAGGGCGAGATCGCGACGGTGGAGAAACTCGGCGCGCGCTACCTGGTTCTGGGGCAGGGGCTCTACCCGCGCCTGCTTGCCGAGCTGGAAGATGCTCCGCCGCTGCTCGTCGCCAAGGGCAACCTGAACCTGCTTGATCGTCAGGCGGTAGCGATCGTCGGTGCGCGCAATGCCTCCGCGGCGGCTTGCCGGTTCGCACGAGGGCTCGCGCACGATCTCGGTCAGCACGAATTGCTCGTGGTATCGGGCTTGGCGCGCGGCATCGACAGTGCCGCGCACGACGGTTCGCTGGCGACGGGCACCGTGGGAGTCATCGCAGGCGGGATCGACGTCTTTTATCCGCCGGAGAACGAGGAACGACAGAAGGCGATTGGCGAACGCGGCCTGCTGATCGCCGAGATGCCGCCCGGCACCGAGCCGCGCGCGCGCCATTTCCCGTATCGCAACCGCATCATCGCCGGGATGAGCAGCGCCACCGTCGTGGTCGAGGCCGCTCCTCGCTCGGGATCCCTCATTACCGCGCGTCTCGCTGCAGAGGCGGGGAGGGAAGTGCTGGCCGTGCCCGGTTCTCCGCTCGACCCCCGAGCGCAGGGCTGCAACCAGTTGATCCGCGATGGCGCCACGCTGATCCAGAATGCGGCCGACGTCGTCGAGTCGATCCGGCCATTGGACAATCGCGTGCGCGCAGTGGCGACACCCTACGAACCGGTGCCGGAGGAGCTGGACGGCGAGGACGCCGTCGGGCTGGTCGAGGATCTGCTTGGACCTTCGCCCGTGCCCGTCGACGAGATCATCCGCCTGTCAGGCGCGCCTAGCGGCTCCGTGCAAATGGCGTTGCTGGAGCTGGACCTGGCCGGCCGACTGGACCGGCACGCGGGCGGGAAGGTGAGCTTGCGAGCCTAGGCCGACCGTGGTTTCTCGATGTGCTTGCCGGCCCTGATCCAGCGGCTCGCAAGATATTTGGTTCCGCTGGTGACCGGCAGCCCGGCATGTTCGGACATCGGATCGAGCCCGCCGTCCGGACCCTGGCTCCGGAACACCAGCACGTCGCCCTTTCGCCCTCTCACCTTAAGGCCGGTTTTCACGAACGCCGTCTCGCCGCCGGCATAGTCGTCGTTCAGATAGACGAGCGCCGTCAGCACCCTTGGGTTCTCGTCGAGCAGCCAGTCAACGTGGGGTCGGTACTCCTGACCGGGCCGGTAGCGGAGGATATGCAGCGGCTCGCCCTGGTTTACATCGGTGCCGGTGAAGGCGGCGAGACGGCGGTTAAGCGCGTGGGTCGCAGGGTCCTCAACCAGCCAGTGCAGGGTGGACCCGTCGGAGGTCCGCAGCAGCGTGCGGATGTCCCCGTCGGTGCTGATCACCTTCGATTTCTCGTAGGTGGGTTCGGCGACCGCGCGCAGGAAGTCGCACTCTTCCGCGGTGAAGCCCTGGCGGAAGATCATCGCCTGGGGCCGCTCGCTGATGCGCTCGGCGGCACCTACGCTGATGGGATCGCCCGATCCGGTCAGGTTCATGCTGGAGATGAGCCGGAACATCCAGGCGCGCAGCTGGTCGTACCGCGCTTCGTCCGAGAGCCGCGCCAGCGCCGCTTGCCAGTCGCGGGTGCCGGTCGCCCCGTTGGCGAGGAGGTTGGTGTAGGCGCGCACCGCCATCGGGAAGCCGCCGTCCGAGGACCGCTTGAACAGCGTCAGCGCTCGCGGATGATCGCGTTCAACACCGATGCCTCGCCAGTACAGGTCGCCAAGCGTGAAAAGCGCTTCGGCATTTCCCGAGGCTGCATGAGCCTCGATGATTGGAACAGCTTCGTCGAGCCGCCCGGCTCCGGCGAGGGCGTAAGCGTCGGCGAGGGGGCGAACGGCAGCCTGCATCGGCTGGTCATGGCAAAAGCCGCTTGCACTCGCCAGATGGAAGCTGTTGACGGCGCCCGCCGCGGCTTACCACCATCGCGCGTACGTACGTAAGGAATCCCAAGAACTTGAAACTCGTCGTCGTTGAATCGCCCGCCAAGGCGAAGACCATCGAAAAATATCTCGGAAGCGGCCACCGCGTGCTCGCCTCCTTCGGGCACGTGCGCGATCTCCCGCCGAAGGACGGCTCGGTCGATCCGGACGAGCATTTCGCCATGCTCTGGCAAGTCTCGCCGGATCGCAGCAAGCAGCTGAAGGCCATCACGGACGAGGCGAAGAAGGCGGACACGCTCATCCTCGCCACCGACCCTGACCGCGAGGGCGAGGCGATCAGCTGGCACGTGCAGGAGGTGCTCCGCCAGAAGAAGGCACTGCCCAAGGACGTTCAGCGCGTCACCTTCAACGCCATCACCAACTCGGCGGTGACCGAGGCGATGAAGAAGCCGCGCGGGCTCGATGAGGACCTCATCGACGCGTACAAGGCGCGGCGCGCGCTGGATTATCTCGTCGGCTTCACGCTTTCACCGATCCTGTGGCGCAAGCTGCCGGGCGCGAAGTCCGCTGGTCGGGTCCAGTCCGTTGCCCTTCGCCTCATCGTGGATCGCGAGCGGGAGATCGAACTCTTCAAGCCACAGGAATATTGGCAGGTCAGCGCGACGTTCGAGGCCGACGGCCAGAAGTTCACCGCGCGCCTCGTCCAGCTCGACGGCAAGAAGATCGACCGTCTCACCATCGGCAACAAGGGCGATGCCGATGCGGCCAAGGCTGCCGTCGAAGCGGGTCGTTTCACCGTCTCGTCGGTCGAAACCAAGCCGTTCTCCAAGAACCCGCCGCCGCCATTCACGACCTCGACCCTGCAGCAGGAAGCCGCGCGCAAGCTTGGCTTCTCGGCGAGCCACACGATGCGCGTGGCTCAGGGGCTCTACGAGGACGGGCTGATCACCTACATGCGCACGGACGGCGTCGACATGGCACCGGAGGCGATCAGCGCCGCGCGGAACGCGATCGCCAGTCGCTACGACGCGGGCTTCGTTCCGGACAAGCCTCGGCACTATCAGACCAAGGCCAAGAACGCGCAGGAAGCGCACGAGGCGATCCGCCCGACCGACTTCAGCCGCTCGCGGGCAGCCTCGGGCGATCACGCGCGCCTGTACGAGCTTGTCTATAACCGCGCGCTGGCGAGCCAGATGGCGTCCGCGCGGCTGGAACGCACGACCGTCGAGCTATCCGACGGCGCGGGCAGGGCCGTCGTGCGCGCCAGCGGCCAGGTCGTGCTCTTCCCCGGCTACCTGG
>DASVXN010000158.1:0-3734 GCA_036392635.1 Sphingomicrobium sp.
GCCGGCTTCCCGCGCTTGCAGCCGGACAGAAGGCCGCTGCGGTCAATCTCGGCATCTTCCCCGATGGCGACAGCGCTTATGCCTCTGCGTCGCCGCCCCAGCCTTCCGCCTCCATTGCGTTGGTGAACAACGATCGCCTGGGAGGCATAGACGCGTTCCTTCGCCCGGCGCCCGCGCCGGCACAAACCGCTCCCGCACAGCCGGCGGTAAGGCTGGCCTCTGCGCCTCAGCCGGTGCCGGCGACCGTTCAACGCACCGTCGCGATGTTCCAGCCGAAGCTTTGGCTGCAGTTGTCGAGTGCACAGGACGCTGACGCGCTCGCAAGCCGGTTCAAGCGCTACAAGTCGCAAAACCCCGACCTGTTCAGCGGTATCAAGCCCTACGTTGCGCGTACCGCGTCCGGCGCCCGGCTGCTGGTGGGCCCATTCCGCGGTGCATCGGATGCGGCGATCTTCGCCGAGGACCTGCAGACGATCGGCATCAATGCGAACAATTTTACCGATTCCCCAGCGGACAGGATTGCGCCACTGCTCGTTGAATGACGTCTCTCGCCGCGCTTGCAGCCACTCCAGCCTCGTCGCGCGGCCGACTGCATCCTGAATCCGGTTCCGGGCCGCGCGGCCCCCGCGACATCTACCAGCGAGACCGCGACAGGCTGATCCACTCGGTCGCGTTCCGGCGTCTGCGCCACAAGACGCAGGTATTCGTCGCTCCGGATGGCGACCATTATCGCGTTCGCCTGACCCACAGCCTGGAGGTTGCGCAGATCGGCCGCACGATGGCGCGGGCGCTGGGGCTCAACGAGGATCTCACCGAAGCATTATGCCTGGCCCACGACCTCGGCCATCCCCCGTTCGGGCATGCCGGCGAGGATGCGCTGGACGCCGTGCTCGCCGACGCTGGCGGGTTCGACCATAATGCGCACACCATTCGCATCGTCAGCAAGCTCGAGACGCCTTATCCGGAGTTCGAAGGGCTGAACCTCAGCTGGGAAGCGCTCGAGGGGCTCGCCAAGCACAATGGGCCGATCGGCGACCTCACCTGGGCGATGGCCGATGCGAACAGCGAGTGGGATCTGGAACTCGGCAGTTGGCCCGGGCTCGAAGCGCAGATCGCGGCGATTTCCGACGACATCGCCTACGACAACCACGACATCGACGACGGGCTCCGGGCAGGCTTGCTCAACCTCGACGAACTCCTCGAACTCCCCCTGGTCAAGCGGCTGTGGGACGATATCGAGCGCCGCTATCCCGCGCTGCCGAACGAGAAGAAGCAGCGGGCGCTCGTCCGCGACATGATCGGCTATATGGTCGGTGACGTGCTCGCCGAAACCGAGCGTCGCGTTCAACAGGCCGGGGCGCAGACGATCGAGCAAGTGCGATCGGCGGGAAAGCAGCTGGCCGGCTTCTCAGCGCCGCTGGAAGCGGAAGAACGCGAGCTCAAGCGGTTCCTATATGCCCGGCTTTACGGCCTTGCCGAGCTGCAGCCCGTGCGCAGGGAAGCGGAGCGGGTCGTCGCCAATCTCGCCGCCGCATACCGCGCTGACCCGAAGCTCCTGCCCGAATGGTGGCAGCGTGACGGCACGGCGACCGAGCAGCTCCGCACGATCGGCGACTTTATCGCCGGGATGACCGACCGTTTCGCGATCGCCCGTCACGAAGAGCTGGTCGGGCCTGTCAACTTGCCGTCCAGCCGCTTCTGACGTCAGCCCTTTCTTAACCCTGTCCGCCGATAGTCCTCGGGTGGGCAACGGCAAACATCACATCGGAATCACCGCAATTGCCACCGTGCTGCTCCTAGGCTCCGGTGCTGCTTCTGCACGCGAGCAGGGATCGCTGGTGCTCGTGCCGACGTCAGGCGCGGAGCTCGCGTTCGTTCCGCCAGCCGCCGAAGCGAGGGTGGATCCGACGGATGAGGCGATCCAGAACTTCAGTCGGCTGATGAGCCAGGCGGCCGTCGTTCAGCGGCAGCAGATCGATGCCAGCTGCCGTGCCGGTCTGCCGAAGGGCGTGACCTCCGAACAGCGTTTCACCTGGGCCGCCAACTGCCACTACGCTCGCCGCTGACCCCGCACCGCGAGGCGTGACCTGAGGCCATCCCTGCGCTAGAGGCGCCGCTTTCCATCAGCGGTGCATGTGAATTGAGCCTCTACGCCCAATATGCCGCGCTCCTCGACGGAGTGCTCGACGAACTCGTTGCCGACGGCGTGCTGCCGGCCGACCTCGATCGGAAGAACGTCACGGTCGAGCCGCCGCGTGACGCCGCGCACGGCGACCTCGCGACCAATGCAGCGATGGTGCTCGCAAAGGCGGCAAGGACCAATCCCCGCGCGCTTGCCGAGGCGATCAAGCCGAAGCTCGAGGCGCTACCGCCGGTGACTTCGGTGGAGGTTGCCGGGCCCGGGTTCATCAACCTGCGCCTGACGCCCGATGCATGGCGCGACGAACTCCGTACGATCCTGCGCGAGGGCGAAGCTTACGGTCTGTCCAAGGTTGGCGCGGGCGAGCGGGTCAACGTCGAATATGTCTCGGCCAATCCGACGGGGCCGATGCACGTCGGCCATTGCCGCGGCGCCGTCGTCGGCGATGCGCTCGCACGTCTGCTCGAGGCCGCAGGTTTCCGGGTCACGAAGGAATATTATCTCAACGATGCGGGTGCGCAGGTCGACGTCCTCGCCCGGTCGCTGCACATGCGGTACCGCGAAGCGCTCGGTGAGGACATCGGCGAGATTCCGGAAGGCCTCTATCCGGGCGATTACCTCGTGCCGGTCGGCGTGGCGCTCGCCGCGGAGTTTGGCGACCGTTATGCGGGTCAGCCTGAAGGCGAATGGCTGGTGATTTTCCGCGAGCGCGGCGTCGCCGCGATGCTCGACCTCATCAAGCATGATCTCGGACTGCTTGGCATCCACCACGACCATTTCGCGTCCGAGGACCAGCTTCAGAAATCCGGCGCCGTCGATCAGGCGATGGACGTCCTCCGCGCCAAGGGCCTGGTCTACGAAGGCGAGCTGGAGCGTCCCAAGAGCCTCGACCCGCACGACGAGTGGGAGGCCGTCGAGCTGACCCTGTTCCGCTCGTCGCAGTTCGGCGACGACCAGGATCGACCGATGAAGAAGTCGGACGGCAGCTGGACCTACTTCGGCGCGGACGCCGCCTATCACTTCCAGAAGGCGCAGAACGCCGATCATCTGGTCGACATCTGGGGCGCCGACCACGCGGGCACGGTCAAGCGCGTCCAAGCGGCCGTCAAGGCGCTGACGGACGGCCGCGTCGACCTCGACGTCAAGCTGATCCAGATGGTCCGGCTGTTCCGCGCCGGCGAACCGGTAAAGATGTCGAAGCGCGCGGGATCGTTCGTGACGCTGGCCGATGTTGTTCGCGAAGTCGGCAAGGACGTCGTCCGCTTCATCATGCTGACGCGCCGCGCCGACGCTCCGCTCGACTTCGACTTCGCCAAAGTCGTGGAGGCTTCCAAGGACAATCCCGTCTTCTACGTCCAGTACGCCCATGCGCGGATCAGCTCGCTGAAGCGCAAGGCGGCAGAGGCCGGCGTTGACTTGTCGAACGACGCCGACCTGTCGCTCCTCGACGACGAAGAGCTCGCGCTGGTGAAGCGGGCGGCGCAGTATCCACGCGTCCTCGAAGGCGCGGCGCTGGCGCACGAGCCGCACCGGATTGCCTTCTACCTTTACGATCTCGCGGCCGAGTTCCACGCTTTGTGGAACCGCGGCAACG
>DASVXN010000159.1:0-3529 GCA_036392635.1 Sphingomicrobium sp.
ATGCCGCGGCTCGTGATCTGCTCGCCGATCCACATCAGGAACAGAGTTCCGCCGACCAGGCTGACGGTGCCGGCGATCTCGAACAGCAAGCCCGGTGCGACTACGGCCTGGATGCCCTGGCGCATGGTCTGCGCCTCGAGCCCGCGAACGGCCAAATAGCCTTGAACGAGCGTAATCGCGACCGTCAGGTACCGCGTGTACTGGTTCATCTTCTTGCGGCCGGTCTCGCCTTCCTTCTTGAGCGCCTTCCAGGGCTCGTAGAGCGACCCGCCGAGCTGAATGACGATCGACGCCGTGATGTAGGGCATGACGCCTAGCGCGACGATGGAGAAGCGCTCGAGCGCGCCTCCGGAGAAGGTGTTGAAGACGTCGAGAATGCCGCCGCTCTGCGTCTGGTACAGCGCGTTCATTGCGACCGGATCGATGCCGGGCACCGGGACGAACGACAGCAAGCGGAACAGGATCAGCGCGCCGATCGTGAACCACAGCCTTTTCTTGAGCTCGGTCGCCTTCTGGAAGTTGGCCAGCGAAATGCTGGAGGCGAGTTGTTCGGCTGCGGATGCCATCGACTAGAGATTCCCCGGAAAAACAAACGGCGGCGTAAAGGCCTGAAAGCCTCCCCGCCGCCGATATAGTGGCTCTACGCCGCTTGTCTAAGACCCCTTAGGCCTTGGTAGCAGCCGCCCTGTCGGCGAGCCGAGCCTCACGAACCTTGCCCTTCTTCGCGGCAGCGAGTTCGGCCGGGTTCTTGCGCTCGATCAGCTCGATCGAACCGCCGGCCTTCTCGACGGCCTCGCGAGCACCCTTGGACGCACCGGCAACGCGGAACGCCAGCTTGGCGCTGAACTCGCCCTTGCCAAGGAGGCGAACGCCGTCCTTGCCGCCACGCGCCAGGCCGGCGCCCTTGAGCGCTTCATGGTCAACCGTGCCGTTGGCGTCGAGCTTGCCGGCGTCGATCATCTTCTGGATCGCGCCGAGGTTCACTTCGGCATAATCCTTGGCGAAGATGTTGTTGAAGCCACGCTTCGGCAGCCGCATGTGGAGCGGCATCTGACCGCCTTCGAAGCCGGCGATGCTGACGCCCGAACGCGCCTTGGCGCCCTTCTGACCGCGACCGGCAGTCTTGCCGAGACCTGAGCCAATGCCGCGTCCGACACGTACGCGGCCCTGACGCGCGCCCTTGTTGTCCTTGAGTTCGTTAAGCTTCATGTTCGTGCACTCGCTTTCGCTTTTGTCGCGCATGCTCCCGCGGGAGCAAAGGGTTAGGCGGCGTCTTCGACCGTCAGCAGGTGCTGCACCTTGCGGACCTGGCCGAGCACTTCAGGCGTGCCCTCCACTTCCACGGTGCGGTGCAGCTTGTTGAGGCCGAGGCCGACGAGCGTCGCCCGCTGCGTCTTGTCGCGGCGGATCGGCGATCCGGTCTGGGTAATCCTGATCTTCGCCATCACTCTTACTCCGTGATCGCTTCGGCCTGGGCCTCCGCCTCGGCAGTGCTGGCACCGCCGCGGCCGAGCAGGTCAGCGACCTTCTTGCCGCGGCGCTGCGACACAGCGCGCGGGCTCGACTGATCCTTGAGCGCCTCGAAGGTCGCGCGGATCATGTTGTAGGGGTTGGACGTGCCGACCGACTTGGTCACAACGTCGGCAACGCCGAGGCTCTCGAAGATCGCGCGCATCGGACCGCCGGCGATGATGCCGGTACCGGCCGGAGCCGTACGGATCGTCACGCGGCCCGCACCGAAGTGGCCGAGGCCATCATGGTGCAGCGTGCGGCCGTCGCGCAGCGGAACGCGGATCATCGCCTTCTTCGCCGACGCAGTCGCCTTCGAGATGGCCTCAGGCACTTCGCGGGCCTTGCCGTGCCCGAAGCCAGCGCGGCCCTTGCCGTCGCCGACCACCACGAGCGCGGCGAAACCGAAGCGCTTACCGCCCTTCACGGTCTTCGAGACGCGGTTGATGTGGACGAGCTTCTCGATCAGCTCCTCGCCGCCATCTTCCTCGTCACGGCGGCCGCGACGATCGTCGCGCCGGCCACCGCGTCCGCCACGGCCACCATCACGGTTGCCGCCCGGACCGCCGCGACCGCGCCCGCCGCGCGGACCACGGCCCTGCGGCTGCTGCTCCTCGGCCTGCGCCGGGGTCGCTTCAGCAGCGGCAGCCGACGCCTGCGGGTCGGTGTTCACTTCGTTGGTCTGGTTTTCGTCAGCCATTTAAAACTCCAGTCCGCCTTCGCGGGCAGCGTCGGCGAGGGCCTTCACCCGGCCATGGAACAGGAAGCCGCCTCGGTCGAACACGACCTTGGACACGCCGGCAGCCTTGGCGCGCTCGGCAACAGCCTTGCCGACTGCAGCCGCGCTGTCCTTGGTCGCGCCGGTGCTGCCCTTGAGGTCCTTGTCGAGCGTCGAAGCGGCAGCAACGGTCGTGCCCGCCACGTCGTCGATGACCTGGGCGTAGATGTGCCGGCCCGAACGATGGACCGAAAGCCGCGGCTTGCCGGAGGCACGCTCGCGCAGCGAGGTGCGGACGCGGCGACGGCGGCGGTCGAAGAGAGAGAGTCTAGCCATGGCTTACTTCTTCTTGCCTTCTTTGCGGAAGATGAACTCACCGCGATACTTGATGCCCTTGCCCTTGTAGGGCTCCGGCTTGCGCCAGCGGCGGATCTCGGCCGCGACCTGGCCGACCTTCTGCTTGTCAATGCCAGTGATCTCGACCGTGGTCTGGTCGGGAGTCTTCACATCGATGCCTTCGGGAACGGCGTAGTTCACGTCGTGGCTGTAGCCGAGCTGCAGCTTCAGGTTCTTGCCCTGGGCCTGCGCACGGTAGCCGACGCCCGTGATCTCGAGGACCTTCGTGAAGCCCTCGGTCACGCCGGTGACGAGGTTCAGAACGTTGGTGCGGGTCATGCCCCACGCCGCGCGGTTGCGCTGCGCGTCGACCAGCGGAGTGACGCGGATCTCGCCCTCGGCGACCTCATATTTCACGAGATCGTCGAGAAGCTTCATCGCGAGGGTGCCCTTCGGCCCCTTCACGGTCAGCGTGCCGCTTTCCACGGTGGCGGTGACGCCACCCGGGACCGCGATCGGTTTCTTGCCAATGCGGGACATCTCAGAACACCTCCGCCAGCACTTCGCCGCCGACATTCTGGTCGCGCGCTTCGGCGTCCGACAGCACGCCGCGCGGGGTCGACACGATCACCGTGCCGAGGCCGTTGCGGATGCGCGGAAGCTCGCGCGCGGCCGAGTAGACGCGCCGGCCGGGCTTCGAGATACGGGCCAGATGCTGAATCGCCGGCTGGCCCTCGAAATATTTGAGCTCGATACGCAGGCCCTTCTGACCCGCGAGCTCTTCTTCCGAATAGCCGCGGATATAGCCCTCACGCTGGAGCACATCGAGCACCCGAACGCGCAGGTTGGACGCCGGAGTCACGATGGAATCCTTGCGCGCCTGCTGGCCGTTACGGATGCGGGTGAGCAGGTCACCCAAAGGATCGGTCATCGCCATATCGGTACCCTTACCAGCTCGACTTGATC
>DASVXN010000160.1:0-6428 GCA_036392635.1 Sphingomicrobium sp.
CGCCGAGATCAACAGCAGCTTCCACCGCCCGCACCGCGCCTCCACCTGGGAGCGCTGGCGCGACAGCGTGCCCGACGACTTCCGCTTCTCCGCCAAGCTCCCGAAGACGATCACGCATCAGGCGAAGCTACGCGACTGTTCCGACCTGCTCGGGGAGTTCATCGATCAGGTGAATGCCCTGGGGGACAAGCTCGCGGTACTCCTCGTGCAGCTTCCACCGAAGCTGGAGTTCGACCCAGAGGTAGCTGAGAGCTTCTTCGCCGACCTGAAGACGCGCTCACCGGCGAAGCTCGCCTGCGAGCCGCGCAACGCAAGCTGGTTCACGCCGGAGGCCGACGCGTTGCTAACCAAGCACGAGGTCGCTCGCGTCGCAGCCGATCCTGCCAAGTTCGAAGGTGCGGCAATTCCAGGCGGCTGGGCCGGTCTTCGCTACTGGCGACTGCACGGCTCGCCAGTCATGTACCGGTCGAGCTACTCGGACCGCATCGGCCACTATGCCGACCAGCTTCTCGCTTCGGACCATGACACCTGGTGCATCTTCGACAATACCGCCTCGTCGGCAGCGATGGGCGACGCACTCGCCCTGCAGCAGGAAATCAGTTCGCGTTCTTCCTGATGACGCTGCGCACCCAGGGGATCAGCGAGGTCCAGCTCAGCTCCTCGAAGATCTCGATCCCGGCAAGATTGTCGCGCCGCCACACCACCTCGCCCGCGGGCATGTTGAGGCCCTCGACGAACACCGAGACGAAGGTGCCGATCGCCGGCAGGTCGGTGCCCTCCAGCTGAAGCCCCCGCGTCGAGATATTGCGCAGCATCGCCGGCGCGAGATGCTCGGCGAACTTCACGTGGGCGAGGCAGCGCACCTCCAACCGCGGCATGGTCCTGCGCTCGGGCGTCTGGCTGACCAGCTTGCGATTGAGCAACGCCAGGACGTCGATCGAATCCTCGAATCGTACGCCGATCTCGCCCCGCCCCGTCCACGCGATCTTGCCCGCGGCGCGCTGTCCCGTCGCCAGCTCCACAGACACCTTGTCGCCGAGCGCCGGAGCGAGGTCGCTGCCGACCGTCACGCCGAGCGAGGAAATCTTTCGAATCTCGCAGTCGCGGCGGGCACCCGAATGATAGATCGCCGCGGCATCGAACGGCCCCTTGGCGGCACGCGACGATGCGTCGTCCGGCCAGGGCAGGCGCTCGCCGACGACAATGGTGGTGACTGAGGAGGCGTCAGCCAATGTTGCAAATCCCGGCACGTGTCGGGACGACCTTGGCCCTGCCCTCCTAACAACTCGCTAACGAGACAGCGGCGGCCCGTCAGGAGACGGACCGCCCCTGTTGCCTACTGCTTGGTCGCGATCGACGTCGTAGTCGATCCGTCCTGCTTGTTCTCGTCCTTGACGTTCAGCTTGCCGTCCGCGCCGACGGTAATGGTGATGACGTTGGTCACCTTGCCACGACGCCTGTCAGTTTCCTGATAGCTGCCCGGGCCGAGCTTCTTCACGGAGGCGGTGGTGCCCCCGATGTCGCCCTTGATCGGCGTCTCCGTGCCGTCGAGCTTCGCATCGTAGCTTTGGCCCGCAGGAGTCCTCAGGTGCAGCATGTCGTTGTCGGCTGTGATCGTGAACGTCAGAGCCTCGTCGGAGAGGTTCGTGGGCCGTTGCGGCTGCCATGATCCCGACATCGCGTGAGCTCCAGCCGGCGCCGGCCCCACGCGCGTCTCGACGAAGGTTCCGGTGACCGGCTTTTCGCCCGACGTGTCGTTGAACTTGGACGTCAGCGTATTGCCGTCGGCGGAAACGCTGAACTTCTGCTGGAACGTCGTCTTGCCGCCCTTCTGGTTCGTGCGGGTCACATTGTGGTCGTCGTCGACCTTCACCGACATGTGATCCGCGTAAGGCCGATCGACCGGGTGGAACGCGCCGTCCGCGGCAACCGCGATCGGCGGCGTGCAGGTCGGGCACGAGAACTTGCCGTCCTTGAGCATGAATTGGTCGGGCTTCGAATCGATCTTGATCGAGGCGAGGTCGGTCTTCCACGTGCCGTTGACCGCGTCGCCGCCTTCGGCGCTCGTGGCAGTACCGCTCGCATTTTCCGTAGTCGTGGTAGTGGTCGTCGCGTTCTCGTTGGCGTTCTGCTTGCAAGCGGCGAGCGCAAGCACTGCAACCGCGGCGAGCGCCGCTGTTTTCGTCATCCGCATCCGATAAACCCCCTTACCTCGGCACGCCCGTCCTGATTGGCGGGTGCGTGGGCTGGCGGCGTCGCCGACCTTGCCATGGCGGCGTCGTCAGAGGCGGAGAGCTAATCATCAAAAACGACAATGGGCAAGATTTGTCGATTAAACGACAGTTTAACGGCGGCCTCGCGATCGGAGAGCGGCGACCGCCGCTTCGCGCGCGTGAGCATTTGCTCGCGATCCGCCAGGCGGCCCCAAACGCTTGCTCGCGGCCGCTGGCTCCATCAGCAATGGCCGCGGCTAGCTGTTGGTGCGCTCGCGCTCCTCGCGCTCCGGAACGCCGTCGTTGGCCGTCGAATCGTTTTCGGAATCGCCCTCGACGGTATTCTCGCCTTCGATTGCCTGTGGATTCTCGCCAGTCGCGAAGCTGCCCTTCGACTGCCCGATCCCCGGGTTGCGTTGCAGGTCGTCCGTGAACGGGCTTTCGCCCTTGTCGTGCTTGGTGCCGGTCATCGAAAGATCTCCTTCGCGCCGTCAACGAAGCTGCACGCAAGGAGGTGTCGGCATCGGTCGCGCCGTAGCCGCATTCCGGCGATCCGCTAACCTTCGGTAGGCTGAAAACGGCAGTGCGAGGAACCCGAATCGCCCGCCGCAAGTTTTTGCAACAAAAGTCAAGAACAAATTCAGGTGTGAAATGAAGCGTATAGCGTACATGCTGGCGCTCGCGGGCAGTTCTGTGCTCGCGACTGCCGTGACCACTCCGGCCTTTGCGCTGGAGACTCCCGAAGCCCAGATGGAAGCGATGGACGCCGCCAGCCAGGCGCGCATCGACATGATCGAGGCGTTTGGGGACAAGGAACTGAAGCCCGGTCAGTATCTCTGGCGCGATCTGCCCGGCGACGGACCGCAGCGCGTCGTCGTCAGTATCTCGGACCAGCTCGCCTACCTCTACCGCGGCAACACGCTCATTGCCGTGTCGACCATCTCGAGCGGCAAGGACGACAAGCCGACCCCGACAGGCGTTTTCTCGGTCCTCGACAAGAAGCCGATGTACCGGTCCAAGAAGTACGACAATGCGCCGATGCCGTGGATGCAGCGCATCGACAATTACGGGATCGCGCTTCACGCCGGCTACAATCCCGGCGTTCCGGCCAGCCACGGATGCGTGCGCCTGCCGAGCGCCTTTGCCAAGAAGCTCTATTCGGTGACCGACGTCGGGACCCCCGTCATCATCGGTGCCTAGTTCGGGCCGGGCCGCGCTGGTCGACAGCGCGGCCCACTCTCCCATCAGCAACAGCCGACTCGGCTTTGGTTCCCCCAAGCTGTCGATTTGTTCAGCTGCGGAACAATTGAAACGGCTTTGTCAATAACTATTTTGAACCCAAGCCGCACTGCTGCGTTTTGCAGATCAAGACACTGATCAACAAAGGTTTTTGAACGTGAAAATCCGGATGCTTGGCGGCGTCGCCCTTGCGGCGCTGACGGTCCTTTCTGCGCCTGCGATCGGGGCGGCCAGCCCCGAACTGCCGACCGCGCCGTCGTACAATCTTGCCGCCGATCAGGCGGTCAACGCCTTCTACGCATCACGCGGCGGCGCCCCGCTGTGGTTGCGCGGCGGAGCCGACAGCACCAGTGCTCGCGAGCTGATCGGCGTGCTTCAGCGCGCCTCGCTGGATGGCATGGCGTCGGGTCCTGCAATCGCCACACAGGCGCAGGCCCTGCTTGCCCGCGCGCAGTCTGGCGACCCAGCGGCGGCTGCCTCGGCGGACCGCCTGCTCAGCTCCGCCTGGGTTCAGTACGTGCAGGCGCTGCAGACGCCGCCGACGGGCATGAACTACGCCGACCAGTGGGTCGCTCCGCGGCGTGACTCGGCCGCGACCATCCTTGCCAAGACCGCAGCGGCTCCGTCGCTTGCGGCCCACGTGCGCACCGTCTCGCAGGTGAACCCGATTTACTCACAGCTGCGCGACGCCGCGTGGAACGCAATGCAGGCCAACGGCGGCCAGCTTGATCCGCGCGTGCTCGCCAGCCTCGAACGCGCCCGCGACATCCCGCCGCAGGGCCGTTACGTCATGGTCGATACCGCCGGCGCCAAGCTGTACATGATCGAGGACGGACGCATCGCGGACACGATGAAGGTCGTCGTCGGGAAGGCGGATCCGTCGACTCAGACCCCCATGATCGCCAGCGCCATCTATTATGCGACCGTGAACCCCTACTGGCACGTGTCGGCGGAGATGACGCGCTCGCTGATCGCGAGGAACGTGCTCGGCCAAGGCCTCGGCTATCTCAAGAGCCACGGCTACCAGGTGCTGGCGGCTGACGGCTCGGGCGAGCAGCTCGATCCCGCGAAGGTGAACTGGCGCGCGGTCGCCGCAGGCGAGGAGATGGTCCGGGTTCGTCAGCTCCCGTGGCCGCTCAACTCAATGGGCCGGGTGAAATTCCCCTTCCCGAACAGCTCCGACCTCTACCTGCACGACACGCCCAACAAGGACTTGTTCGCGCAGGACGACCGCACCGCTAGCCACGGCTGCATCCGCCTCGAGGACGCCGAGCGCCTCGGCCGCTGGCTGATGGGCCGCGACCCGCAGACGGCGTCGAGCGCGCCTGAGGACAATGTGCGGCTGCCCTCGCCGGTGCCGATCTACGTCACCTACCTGACGGCGCAGGCAAACAACGGCCAGCTCAGCTTCGTGGACGACATCTACGGCCGCGACGGTCAGACGATCGCCGCGCTTCGCTAGCTGAACGTTCAGCTTTTGCCCCCGGTGAAGTCGCCGCCCTAAGAAGCGGCGGCTTCGCTGTTTGCCTGGACCAACCGGCTGTATATCGCCGCGCGACTGGCGTGCAGATCGGCCAGGGTCTCGTGGCGGCGCCGGACCTCAGGATCGGAAGCGAGCTTCGCCATCGTCCGGCAATGCTCTTCCCGCTGGCGATGGTAGATGTGGTTTTCGGGGCGCATCACTAGCCCTTGCTTCTTACAAGCGGCAGCTGCTGCGGGGTCCCGTCGACGACGACGAGAACCGTTCGGGGGCTGTCAGGAACGCGACGCCTGCAGGACACGAGTGCGTTCCCGTCGGCGATCGTACCATTGCTAACAGCCGCGGACCTAAATGCGGGGAAATCCGCCGATTAGGCCCGGGTTATGAACACGGATCAGAGACTCAGGTGAGTCGCTAGATCGACACCTGATCCATCGTCTGGAGCTCGGGCTCGGGGACGCCCGACGCCTTATATTCCTTTACCAGCTCCTTCTTCCGCTCGGCGAGCTGTTCCCCCAGCGCCTTGAGATCGATGTCGGCCTTGCGCACTTCCTTGAAGAGCTCGCCTTCCTCTTCCTTCACGTGGTGCTCGACCTGCTCGCCGAGGACCTGGACCTTGGCGTCAAAGAAGTCGTCGCTCTGACCACTGCCGCCCTCGATCTCGGCGATCAGCAGCTTGGCGCTGTCATGCTCGACCTTGGCTTCCTTGAGCATGTCTTCTTCGATTTTACCCTCGCAGGCGGGATAGAAGATCTCTTCCTCGATCTTGGTGTGGACGGTCAGCTCAAGGCAGATCTGGCGCGCCAGCTTCTCCTTGCGGCCCTCGCCTTTCGCTTTCTCGAAATCGTCGAACAGCTTCTCGACGGTGCGATGATCTTCCTTCAGCAGCGCGATCGCGTCCTGGGTCTTGGTCTCGGCCATGGTGATGGTCTCCGGTGAATACAGCCGTGGAAACCATTGCCGTGGCTAGGATGTTCCTGCGGGCGTATGCGTCATGAAACCGTCACCATCCCCGTCCGGAAAGGGATCGACTGGAAGGGGATCGGCTACCTCTTCTCGATCTTTGGAGCACTGCTCCTCGGCGCCCAGTCCTGGCCCAAGCCGACCGATCCAGCGTGGCATCTGCCCGCGCTCGTTTGCGGCGTCGCCGCCACCATCATCGGCTTCATCGTGCGCTACCTCGCGCACCTAAGGCAGCAGAAAGAGATCGAGCAGGCGAAGCGCGAGGCGGAGCGCAGCTAGGCGGGTCCGCCGCCGCCGCTCGCCGGTTCGCTATCAGCCGCGGCGATCGACTGCGCCGGGCTCTTGGTCAGCTCCAGCCAGTCGCGGAACGGCAGGTGGTAGATCTGGTCCATCACCTCGAACTCCAGCCCGCCCGGCTGCCACGTGTCGCTGTTCCATAGGGCGACGACGCCGCTCTTCTTCTCAGGGTCGAAGAGGATGAATGAACGATAGCCGCGGATGCCGCCGCGGTGGCCGATGATCCGGTGCCCGGC
>DASVXN010000161.1:0-5674 GCA_036392635.1 Sphingomicrobium sp.
GGCCACGGCATCGGCATGGACGGGCACGAGCCGGCCTATCTCGTCCACGGCGATACGACCCCGCTCGCGCCTGGGATGTGCTTCTCGGACGAGCCCGGCATCTACATCCCGGGCAAGTTCGGCGTCCGGCTCGAGGATTGCTGGTACATGACCGCGGCCGGGCCGAGGTTCTTCAGCCAGCCACCGCCAAGCATCGATCGACCCTTCGGCTAAGGCGAGCGATCAGAAGTGATCGTCGACGGGCTTCGCCGCAACATGCGACGGTGCGTGCGGCGGTTCGATGTCCGGGGGCTCGGGCGCGGCCAGGTTCCCTTCCCAGCGCGCCACGACTGTGGCCGCCACCGCATTGCCGACGACATTCGTGCCTGAGCGCCCCATGTCGAGGAAGTGGTCCACCGCAAGGATCAACAGCAGTCCCGCCTCCGGGATGTGGAACATGCCCATCGTTGCGGCAATCACGACCAGGCTCGCGCGTGGCACCCCGGCCATGCCCTTAGAGGTGATCATCAGCACCAGGAGCATGGTGATCTCCTGCCCGAGGCTGAGGTGGATGCCATAGGCCTGCGCGATGAAGATCGTCGCGAAGGTCATGTACATCATCGACCCGTCCAGGTTGAACGAATAGCCGAGCGGCAGGACAAAGCTGGCGATGCGTGGCGGCACGCCGAAGCGGTCGAGCGCCTCGAGCGTGCGCGGGTAGGCCGCCTCGCTGGATGCGGTCGAGAACGCGAGAACGACTGGATCGCGGATATAGCGGACGAGGTGGCGCGTCCTCGGCCCGACGATGACGAAGCAGATGCCGATAAGCAGCGCCCACAGCATGAACAGCCCCAGGTAGAAGCTGCCGACGAACTTGCCGAGGGTGGTGATAATCTCCGGTCCGCGCTCTGCAAGCGCGCTCGCGACAGCCGTAAAGACCGCGAATGGAGCGAGCCGCATGACGTAATCCGTCACCTGCAACATCACTCGGACGAGAGCTTCCACTCCGTGAACGATCGGCTTCCCGCGGTCCCCGACGGCCGTCAGAGCCACTCCGAAGAATATCGAGAACACGACGATCGGCAGGATCTCATTGGCGCTCATGGCCTCGAAGATCGACTGCGGCACCAGATGCGAGATGAAGTCCTTGAGGTTGAAGGCTGCGGTCTCGACGCCGCTTGCCGCAGTGGCCGGCGGGATGGGGAGGTTCAGGCCGACACCTGGCTGCAGGAGGGTGACGAGGATGAGCCCCAGCGAGAGGGACACCAAGCTCGCGACGATGAACCAGCCGAGCGAGCGGAGGCCGACCCGTCCCAGCGCGGCGACATCGCCCATATGCGCAATGCCTGCGACGAGCGTCGAGAAGACCAGCGGCGCGATGACCATCTTGATGAGGCGCAAGAACAGCGCGGTGACGATGCTGAGATAGTCCGCGATCGACTTCAGGCGGGCAGCGCTCGCCGCCGTGCCGTCGTCGATGGCAGCGTTGATCGCCCAGCCGGCAATGATGCCGAGCACGAGCGCGATCAAGATGTAGCGGGTCAGTTTCGTGGCCATGCGTTCCCCTTCGTCTTCCAACCCAAGCCGGGCCATCGGTTCCCGTCAAGCGCTTCACAGCCGTGAGTGCCGGGGCTAGGGCGCTCGACCATGGCTGCGGACAACCCCGATCCGGTGGGCGTGCTCGAGTTCGGGCGGGCAATCCTCCATGACGAAGCGCGAGCATTGGACGCGCTTGCCGACGACCTTGGCCAGCCGTTCGAGGAGGCCGTCCGGCTTATCCTCGGCTGCAAGGGCAAGCTGATCGTCAGCGGATTGGGCAAGTCAGGTCATGTCGGCCGCAAGATTGCCGCGACCTTCGCTTCTACCGGCACGACCGCCGCCTTCCTGCACCTCGCGGAGGCGATCCATGGCGATCTCGGAATGGCGGCGCAGGGCGACGTCGCGATCCTCATCTCGCAAAGCGGCGAGACCGCCGAACTCGAGGCCGTGATCGACCATTTCGAGCATGCCGCGATCCCGATCATCGCCATCACGGGACATGCCGGGACCATGCTTGCCGATGCCGCGAGCGCGCCTTTGGTCCTGCCGCATTGGCCAGAGGTCGGGCCGGAATCGGTCGCGCCGACGACGTCCACGACCATGACCCTCGCGCTTGGCGATGCCTTGGCGATGACGGTGATGCGGCAGCGCGGCTTCACCCGCAACGACTTCGGCCGTCTTCATCCGGGCGGGTCGCTCGGTGCAAGGCTGCGCCCGGTTCGTCGCCTGATGCATGGCGGCGACTCTCTCCCGCTGATCCGCGAGAGCAGCTCGATGCACGACACGGTCGTCGAGATGTCGGCGAAGCGGCTCGGCGTGATCGGTGTCACCGATGAAGAGGGCTATCTGCTCGGCGTGATCACCGACGGCGACCTTCGCCGCAACATCGAACGTGGCCTCGACCACACCGCCGCCGAGTTCATGACCCGTGATCCAAAGACCGTAAAGCCGGACGACCTGGTCGACGATGCCCTGCCGCTCTTCGACGAGTACAAGATCACGACCTTGTTCGTGGTCGAGGAGGAGCCGGAGGGCAAAAGGCCGGTCGGCGTCCTCCACATCCACGACCTTCCGGCCGCGCGGTGAACAGCGTCATCCTGATCCCGGCGCGCTATCAATCGTCGCGCTTCCCGGGCAAGCCGCTGGCGCAGCTGACGGGGGCGGGCGGCACCGCCAAGCCGCTCATTCAGCGCAGCGTCGAAGCAGCGAAGCGGGTGGCGGGCGTTTCCGGCGTGTTCGTCACCACCGACGATGAGCGCATTGCCGACGCCTGCTATGGCTTCGGCGTTGGCGTGATCATGACCTCGCCCGAATGCCGCAACGGTACGGAGCGCTGCGCGGAGGCGCTTGCGCAGCTTCACGATCCGGATCTCGTCATCAACTTCCAGGGTGACGCGCTGCTGACGCCGCCGGGCTTCGTGGAGGCGCTGATTGCGCGCATGGCCGAGGATAGCGATGCGCAGGTCGCGACTCCGGCAATGCGCCTGCGCACGAGCGAGGTCCGCGCACTGCAGGAGGAGGAAGCCGCAGGACGCGTCGGCGGAACGTCCGTCGTCACGAACGACCGCGGTCACGCGCTCTACTTTTCCAAGCGGCTGATCCCGCACCTGCCCGCGGGTGCGCTCGACGGGGACATGTCTCCGGTGCGCCTGCATATCGGCATCTATGCTTACCGCCCCGAAGCCCTGGAGCGCTATGCCGCGACGCCGGTTAGCCAGCTGGAGACCCTCGAGGGGCTCGAGCAGCTGCGCTTCCTGGTGAGCGGCGTTCCGGTCGCGGTCGTCGACGTCGAAACCCCGCCCTTTGCCTTGCGAGAGCTCAACAATCCCGAGGATGTCGCTCCGATCGAACAGGCACTTGCAGAAGCCGGCCTCGAGTGAGTGACCTGGATCGGCTGGACGCCAGGTACCGCCTTATCCTGTGCGACATCTGGGGTGTCGTTCACGACGGCGTGACGCTGTACCCGGGAGCTGCCGAGCGGCTCCGGCAATGGCGAGGCGAGCAGCGTTGCGTCGCGCTGATCACCAACGCGCCGCGCACTGCGGAGGCCGTCGAGCAACAGCTGGACCGCATCGGACTTCCGCACGACGCCTACGACTTCGTCGTGACCAGCGGTGAGGCAGGAATTGGAGCGCTCACGGCGCTCGACGAGCCGGTTGGGTTCGTCGGCACCGCAGCCGACCGCGCCATCCTGGAAAGCCGCGACGTCCGGATTACGGACGCGGGCGAGTTCACGGACTTCGCGTGCACGGGTTTGGTGGAGGGGCGACCTGACCCGGAGCAATATCGCGCCGACCTTGAGCGCTGGGTAGCTCAAGGTGCTGCGATGCACTGCCTCAACCCCGACCGCGTGGTCGTCCGCGGCGGTGTGATGGAAGCGTGCGCCGGAGCGCTTGCCGACATCTACGAAGCTCTTGGCGGCCGCGTCCATTGGTATGGGAAGCCTCACCGCGCAATCTACACGCACGCGCTGCGCCGCGCGGGCGAGCCGCCCTCGAGCAACGTGCTTGCCATCGGTGACGGCCTGCAGACAGACATCCTCGGCGCCGCGCGCATGGGGTTCGATGCAATCTTCGTCAGCGGCGGCATCCATGCCGGGGAGCCGTTCCCGGAGGACTTCGGTGATGCCGAGGGGCTGAGTGGCTGGGCCCCGGTGCGCGTGGTCGAGGGGCTCGCCTAAAGCGGGATCGGCTCTGGGACCTTCCCGGTCGCTGCCCCGGATCGAGAGAACGTTCGCGCAGGGACTTCGGAGTCCAGCAAGTCTCGGACCGCTGCGACGGCGATGTCCGTCGGGGACATCTCGAGCTTGCCGGAGCGTGGTTGTTCGATTGTGCCCACTAGCCCGCGTGCTTGCAGATCGCTCCAGAACCTTTCGAGATTCCGCACTCGGAAGGGGCGCCCGCGAACGCCGCCTGCCCACCGGACAAAGTTGCCCGGCAAATCGCGCTCGAGCGGGACGAGGCCGACCGGCTTACCCGACGCAACGGCATCGGAGAGCATCGACACGCTATCGCCGGTCACGTGGATCTCGTCGACTGCGTTCAGCAGCGTTCCGTAGCGCGGGAAGTCGTCGTTTACGACGGCCGCCTCACCAAGGAGGGATCGGGCCGCTGCCAAGTGACGTTTGCCCGTGCGAGGGCTGGTCACCGCCAGGACGGAGCCACCTTCAGCCGATGCGCGCTGCTGCAAGCTCGTGAGGGTGTCGCCGATGACGCTCTCGTCGAAGCGCCATAGTGACGTCTTGCCGCCAACGACCAGCAGCCGGCGCGGGCGCGGGAAGGCGGCAAGCCACTGCTTCTCGGCATCGGCCGGCCGCACCGCATTCTGATTGGTGATCGTGATCGGCAGGCGAAGCACGTTGTCCGCGTCCCGGACGGCATATTGAGTGGTCGTGATCACCAGGTCGAACAGCCGGTGGGAGACCATCGGATCTCCTAACCGGACGGTCTTCGTGCGTCCTCCGGAAGCTCGCTGGACGTATCGCGCGACAGGGGCGCTGCGCTGACCGATGCCCAGGACGAGGGACGGCCAGGGCGGCCTGATCTCACCCCGGCAGTCGCCGGCAAGCTGGTGCAGGGACATCGTCCGGAACACGGCGGGCAAATGCGCGAACCATCTGTAGCGAAGCTGAATAGGGCGGAACGGGAGACCGAGTGCCTCGGCGAGGGCAAGGACCTGGTCGTTGTCGCCCTTATGCGGCCCCAGAAGCACCCACACAGCAGCGCGGCCGGATCCCGTCATGGCAAAGCCGTTTAACTTTGGTCGGGCAGCCGGTCCATCGTCGGCGGCAAGTGTGCACGAGAGTTCACAATCCTGTTAATGTGCCGAGCTCGCCGGAGAGCGGACGCGGCGGTGCTCTCCGCGCAGCTGAACCATCATCGCGGCGGTGTTCACGACGTTGGCGAGGACGAGGGCAATGGCTGCGCCGAGGACGTCGAGCGCCCACGACAGGGGGGCAATCGTTGCGAAGAAGACGGCGCTTCCCAGCAGCTTCGCCTTGAGCGGCGCGTCGGAGCGGCCAAGCGCATAAAGCATCGGCGACAGGGGGAAGCTGAAGATCCCGATGAAGGGGATCGCCATGAGGATGACGAGCGGCGCATAGGCGCCGACGAAGGCGGGCCCGAACAGCAGCTTCATCAGCGGCTTGCCTGCAATC
>DASVXN010000162.1:0-6278 GCA_036392635.1 Sphingomicrobium sp.
CGATCGCGACGCACTACCTCAAGGGCGAGTTCGAGCGCCGCGGGGTCACCGCGAGCTATCACCTCGACCGCGTGGGCCTTCGGACCCAGGAGGTAAGCAATCTCGTCATCGGCGATCCGAAGCGGCCGGACCTCGTGGCGAAGTATGCGCATATCGAGACCCGGCTGAAGTGGAACGGCAGCTTCTCGGTCTATCGCATAGTCGCTCGTGGAGTGCGGCTGCGCGGGCGGCTGGTGAAAGGCAAGGTGAGCTGGGGCCAGATCGACAAGCTTCTGCCGCCGCCCAGCGGCAAGCCCTTCGCACTGCCCGACTTCGTGCTCGATGTTGCCGACAGCAGCGTTGCGCTGGCGACCCCGTGGGGACCGATGGGCGTGGCGCTCGACGGGAACGGCAAGCTGAGCGGCGGCTTCAAGGGACGCGTGGCGGTCGTCAGCCCGAATGTGGTGCTCGGCCGCTGTGGCGGCTCCGACCTGCACACCAATCTCGCCGTGTCCATCACGGCGCGGCGTCCTCACGTCCTGGGGCCGGTCACGCTGGCGCGGTTCGCTTGCCCGGCGAGCCATTTCGATGTCGCCGCGCCGCGCTTCGACGCCGATGCCAACTTCAACGAGACCCTCACGCGCGTCGACGGCAACGGGCGCATGGCGATTACGACGCTTGTGGCGGGCGCGAACGGCCTCGCCAGCTTCGTTGGCGACATCACCTACCGCGGGTCGTTCCAGGCGGTCGACGGCGAGGTCAAGCTGTCGGCCCAGAAGTCGCGGCTGGCGACGATCAGTGCCGACCGCACGCGGCTGAGCGGCCGCTATCATCTTGGCCTCAAGCAAGGCACGTTCAACCTCGCCGGCAGTTTCGCGGCCGACAGCGGCGCGCTTGCGCCGAGCATGCTCGCCAGCGTCACCGGGCCGCTCGCCGCCGCGGCCAAGACGCCGCTCGGCCCGATCACCACCAGCATCGGCAATGCGCTGCTTCGGACGGTGCGCAACTTCAACTCGTCGGGCCACATCCGGGTCGTGAACTTCCCCGGAGGCGGCGCCGCGCGGATCACCGATGCCGACGTCCAAGGCCCCGGCGGCGCGCGTGCGCGGCTCGGCGGAGCGGCGAGCGGGATCACCTACTATTGGCCGACCGGCGGGCTCCGGGTCGACAGCGACATCGCGATGGGTGGCGGCGGCTTGCCGAGCGGCCGTATTTCCCTCCGCCAGGCAAGGCCGGGCGCTCCGGTCAGCGGCGTCGCTGACATCGGGCCCTATGCAGCGCGCGGCCAGAGGCTGGCACTCGCGCCGATCCGCTTCAACCCTGGCCCGGGCGGCTCGACAGCGGTCAGCACGCTTGCACAGCTCGACGGCGCCTTTCCGGACGGACGCGTGCAGGCGCTGCGGATCCCGATTGCCGGGCGCGTCGGTCCCGGCGCTGCCTTTGCGCTCGGGACGTCTTGCGCCGTCGTCAGCTTCAATCTGCTGCAGACCGGCGGGCTTCAGCTTGGCGCGACGCGACTTCCCGTATGCCCGGTCGGTCCCGCAATCATCTACAAGGGGCCGAGCGGCGCCGTCGTGACGAGTGCGCGGATCAATCGTCCCGTCCTGAACGGCCGCCTCGGCAGATCACCACTGCACGTCGAGGCCGCACAGGGCCTCTTCACGGGCCAGCAGTTCGTGCTCAACAGCCTTGCCGCCCGCCTCGGCCGCTCGACCTCGCCGGTCCTCGTCAACGCCGGTCGGTTTACCGGCACGCTCACCGGCTATCCGCATGGCAGCTTCGCCGATGGGTCGGCGTCGATCGGCAAGGTGCCCTTGCTGATCACCGACGCGGTCGGCAGCTGGCTCTACCGCAACCGGGACCTGGCGGTGACCAGCCGGCTGATGGTCTCCGACCGCGCGCCCGACCCGCGCTTCTATCCGCTGCGGAGCGACAATGTGCGCTTCACCATGGCGGGCAACCGGATCCACGCGACCGGCGACCTGAGGCATCCCGCGACGGGCACGCTGGTGACCAGCGTCGACATCGCGCATCAGCTGGCCACGGGCGCCGGCCATGCTACCTTGGACGTTCCGGGGCTGACGTTCGGCCCCAACCTCCAGCCCGAAGCCTTGACCCGCCTCACCGAAGGTGTGGTCGCGCTCGTCAACGGAACGGTGCGCGGCAACGGCCGCATCGACTGGGCTCAGAGCGGAAAGGTGACGTCGTCCGGCGAGTTCTCGACCGCCAACATGGACCTCGCGGCGCCGTTCGGACCGGTGACAGGCCTCTCCACCACCATCCATTTTGACGACCTTCTGAACCTGTCGACGCCGCCGGGGCAGGTGGCGACGCTGGGAACCGTGAACCCCGGCATCCTCGTCAGCGATGGCGTCATCCGGTACCAGCTGCTTCCCCACAACCAGGTCAAGGTTGAGCGGGGCGAGTGGCCGTTCATGGGCGGCAAGCTCATCCTCCGCGAGACCGTGCTCGACTTCGCGCGCCAGGCCCCGAAGAAGCTCACGTTCGAGCTTCAGGGCTTCAACGCCAAGATGTTCGTCGACAGCTTCGGCTTCTCCGGTTTCAGCCTCAGCGGCACGTTCGACGGCGTCCTTCCGATGGTGTTCGACCAGAACGGCGGCCGGATCGTCGGCGGCGTGCTCACCTCGCGCCAGCCAGGCGGCGAGCTCAAGTACACCGGCACCAAGCCGGGCGGCCTCGCCGGCGGCCTTGCGTTCAGCCTGCTCAGCAACATTCGCTATCGCTCGATGGTCATCCGCCTCGACGGCGATCTCTCGGGCGAGTTCGCCACCCGCGTCAGCATCGACCAGGTGTCGCTGGGGCCGGGGCACGGCATTGCCGCGGCGCTCGTGCATCGCGCCTTCAGCCGGCTTCCGCTCAAGCTGAACCTCAACATCAACGGACCGTTCCGAGCGCTCATCCAGATGGCCAAGTCGTTCAGGGATCCGACGCAGGTGATCGCGCCCGTCATGCCGTTCCCGGTCGATTCGCCGGCGCTCAAGGTTGAGGTGCTCAGCACGACCAAGAGCCAGGAGCCGGCGCCCGCTCCTGCCAAGTCGAACGTCCCGCCCGTCCAGTCACCACCACCCGGAGGCAAGAAGTGAAGGCTCAGATGATCAGAAGCGCGCGGGTGGCGGCAGGTATCGCCGCCGTCCTGCCGCTGACCGGCTGCATCACGGTGCGGCCGCCGGACAAGCCGATCGAGGTCAATCTCAACGTCAACATCCGGCAGGAGGTGCTGGTGCGCCTGCAGCAGGACGTGCAGCAGATGATCAGCAAGAATCCGCAGGCCTTCCCGCCGCCGCCGACGAAGAAGCAATGACGCGCGCGATCCTCTTGCTCCTCGGCGTTGCTACCCTCCCTTGCGCCGCCTCCGCCCAGTCGCCGCTTCTCTCGGCCGCGATCGGATCCGGGCAGGTCGGCGAGCGCTATGACGGCTACATGGGCTTCGCTTGGACGCCGTCCGACCCTGTGCGCCGGCAGGTGCTCGGCATCAACATCCAGAGGCGAAATCTTTACACGCAGCTCGCAACCCAGCGGAACGTGACGGCCCAGCTGGTGGGTCTTACGACGGCGTGCACCCTGTTCGCTCAGCTCCCGGTGGGTGAGGCCTACATGTTGAGCGACAACGTCTGGCGTCGGCGAACCGCGGGGCAGGGCGCCCCCGTGCCGGATCACTGCCGCTAGGCCGCCACTCGCGGTTGACTATCGGCTAACCCGTTCATAAAGGAGCGGCGCCTTGGCGGTGTCGCTTTCCGCCATGTTCCTCGCCCGTGTCTGGCCCTTGAGTTTCAGCAGGGGCGACGCACAGGGGAGATGCATGGCTGAGGACGAGACCGGCGAGGTTCCGAAGCTTCCACCAGACGCACGGCTCGAATCGCTCGATGAGCGGCTCGAGCGTTTGCAGCAGGCGGAAGCGAGGCGGACCGAACTGCGGCAGCCCGACCCGTCGACACGGCTCTGGCAGCAGCTGTTCGGCCATTTGATCGGTGCTCCGTTCGGCGGGGCAGTGATCGGATGGGGGTTGGACTCACTGGCCGGCATGTTCGGCCACCGGACCTTCCCCTTGTTCTTCCTGCTGATGCTCTTCGTCGGATTCGGCGTCGGCGTGAGGAACATCATGCGACTTTCCAAGACCCGGACGCCTCCGGGCAATGACGTGAGGTAGTGAGAGAGCGTGGCGGCCGAAGGCAAGATCGACCCGATGCACCAGTTCACGGTGGAGCCGCTGGTTCCGCTGCACCTGGGCAAGTACGACGTCAGCTTCACCACCAGTTCGCTGTGGCTGCTGATCGCGCTCGCGCTGATCGTCGGCTTCATGGCGATGGGCATGAAGCGTCAGCTCGTGCCCGGCCGCTGGCAGATGGCGGTCGAGGGTCTTACGGGCTTCATCGACGACATGGTGCGCGTGAACATCGGGCCTGAGGGCAAGAAGTTCGTGCCCTACATCTTCTCGCTGTTCACCTTCATCCTCGTTGCGAACCTGCTCGGCCTCTTGCCGCTGGCGATCCTCCCCGGTCTGCACAGCTTCACGACGACCAGCCACTTCTCGATCACCGGCGTGCTCGCCGTGATGAGCTTTGCGATCGTCCTGATCGTCGGCTTCTGGCGTCACGGCCTGCACTTCTTCTCGCTGTTCGTGCCCCATGGGACGCCGGCGGTGATGGTTCCGCTGATCGCGGCGATCGAGTTCGTATCGTTCATGGTTCGCCCGTTCAGCCTCGGCCTCCGACTGTTCGTCGCGATGATCGCCGGTCACATCCTGATGGAAGTGTTCGGAAGCTTCATCGTAAGCGGCTTCAACGGCGGTGCGATGGGCTGGGGCGTCGGTATCCTCAGCTTCCTGTTCATCGTCGGCGTCGCCGCGCTCGAGCTGCTCGTTTGCGCGATCCAGGCCTACGTCTTCGCGCTGCTGACGACGCTCTATCTCAACGACGCCATCAACCTTCACTAATCAGTTCAAGCACAGGAGTTTTCACATGGATTTCGCTTCCGCTCAGGTCATCGGTGCCGGTCTCGCGGCGATCGGCGTTGGCGCTGCCGCCGTCGGCGTCGGCAACGTCTTCGGTTCGTTCCTCGAGAGCGCGCTTCGCAACCCCGCCGCTGCCGACAGCCAGCAGGGCCGTCTGTTCATCGGCTTCGCCGCCGCCGAGCTTCTGGGCCTCATCGCCTTCGCCGTGGCGATGATCATCCTTTACGCTCGCTAAGAACTAGAAGGGCGTAGCCCGAGGGCACCATGCCTCAGATCACGCAACTTCCGCTCATCTTCTTCTCGCAGCTGTTCTGGCTGCTGGTGGTGTTCGGCGTCATTTTCTTCGGCATCGGCCGGGGGATGCTGCCGAAGATCCAGGGGACCGTCGAATCGCGCGAAAAGAAGATCGCCGACGACCTCGAGCGCGCCCAGGCGGCGCGTGCCGGGGCCGAGGAGACGGAAGCTGCGTGGCGCGCCCGCATGGATACGGCGCGCGCCGAGGCTGCCCGGCTCGCCCAGGAAGCCAAGCACGAGAGTGCGCGGGAGACCGAGGCGCGGGTCAAGGCTGCCGCGGACAAGATCAACGCCAAGGTCGAGTCCTCGGAAAGCCAGATCCGCGATGCGGTTGCCTCCGCGCGGGCCGAGATCGAGTCCGTCGCTGCCGAAGCTACTCGTGAGCTCGTGCAGCGGCTAGCCGGGATCCAGGTCGACCAGAACGAGGCCGCCGCGGCGGTGAGGGCGGAACTGAATGTCTGAGCCGCAGATCAAGACGGGCACCGAAACCCCGCTGCACGAAGCCGAGCCGACCGCGTTCGGCTTCCTGACCGCGCCGATGGCGATCTCGCTTGCGATGATCGTCGTGATCGCGATCATGATCTGGAAGAAGGTCCCGGGCGCCATCGCCCGCGCGCTCGACAGCAAGATTGCGCTGATCCGGGACCAGCTCGCCGAGGCGGAATCGCTGCGTAAGGAAGCCGAGGCGCTGAAGGCCGAGTATGAGGCGAAGTCGGCCAGCGCCGACAAGGACCGCGAGGCGCTGCTGGAGCGCGCACGGCACGAGGCGAACGACATCGTCGCCAAAGCGAAGACCGACGCCGAGGCGCTGATCGAGCGCCGCAGCCGCATGGCCGAGGACAAAATCGCCGCCGAGGAGCGCGCCGCCGTCGAGCAGCTGCGCTCCGCCGCCGCCGACGCCGCGGCCAAGGCGGCCGCCCGGCTCATCGCCGAGCGGCACGACGCCGCGACCGATTCCAAACTGGTCGATCAGGCGATCAATGAGATCGCCGGGCGCTAAGCCTTACTGCTGGTGCTGGCCGCCCGGCTGGCT
>DASVXN010000163.1:0-6702 GCA_036392635.1 Sphingomicrobium sp.
TCATCGAGGCCGATCTGGTGGATTTGGGCTGCAGTCAGGTCGAGCGTGGTGTTCAGCTTGAGCGCCGAGGCATACCAGTCGAGCCCGCCAGGCAGCGACACTGCGCCGACGCGGCCGCTCGGCGCCCGCGGAAGCTCGGTCTGGCTGAAGGCGATCACCCGCTCATAGCCTGGCTTGATCGAGAGGAGCGAGGCGCGCGTGTCCGAGAGTAGCGCATCCGCCTCCGCCTGGGTTAACTTGCCGCCAGCCTGCAGCTTGGCGACCTTCGTCTTGGCGTCCGCCCACAGCGGTGAGTCCTTGCCGGTAGCATCGAACGGGGCGCCGCCGATGATCACCTTGCTTCCGCCAATAACGCGCTCGACTTCGAACCGCGGCGCGCGAATGCCCTGCGCATCCGACAGCTTGGTCTGCGCGATCGCGGTGTCGAGCACTGACGGGATCTGCCGGATTCGCGCGTTGTAGGCCCGCATGTCGGCCGCATCCTGAACAGTGTGCGTATTGATCAGGAAGTCGGGCAGCTGCGAATGCGTGGAATAAAGGAAGGAGTAGAAGGGCGGCTGGTAGCGCCGGTATTTGTACTGCAGCTCCATGCGCTGGAGCTCGGCTTCCCAGATGTCGAAGTTGGTTTGGCCACGCGGCGAGAGCTTGCTGCGGTCGAACTGCGCCTTCATCCGGGCGACACTGGCGCGGCGGGACTCGAGACGGCGCAGCTGGGCGGCGTCGCTGATGTCGTCGAGCCTGTCCTGGCCTTCCTTGATGCCGAGACGGGTGGCAAGCTGCGGACGAAGCTTCAGGTCCTGGGCGAACTGAGCGTCGAGGAAGGCCGTGAGCCGAGCGTCTTCTGCGTTGGCGTTGGCGGCTGCCGGCGCAGGCTGCGCCGCGACCACAACGGCCTGAGGAACGGCGATGACCGCCGAGGCAACGAGAACCCAACGCAAGTGACGCATGCTTACCCCTCCTAGGAAGGCGCGCACCCTAGTCAGGGCCGCAGCCGTCGTGAAGCGGAGAGTTGCAGCTAAGTCCTTTTGCTGGCGACGTTTACGACGACGGCTTCGCGGACAAGCGCCTTGAACGCCGTGGCGTCGAGCTCCTCGCCTTGGCGCAGGTCGATTGCCCGGCGAGTGCCGCCATCGAGGCTTGAGTTAAAGAGGCGTTGGGGGTCGTCGACCGACGCTCCCTTCGCGAAGGTCAGCTTCACCTTGTCCTTGTACGTCTCACCCGTGCAGATGATGCCCGCATGCTCCCACACCGGCACGCCCGCAGGGTTGGAAGGCTTGCGCCACTTGACCGCCTCGACCACCTCGGGGTCGGCTTCCTTGATCAGCCGGCGCACTGTCGCGAGCGCAGCTCCGCGCCAGTCGGCAAGCGACGCAATCTTGCGATCGATCAGCTCGCTCGCCGGTTCGTCATTGTCGTTCACCCGTTTTCCCTCCGGTCAGTCGCGGCGCGGTGGCGCTGGGGTGAAGCGCCATTCGCGCCCCCCCTCGCAGCGCACGCCGCGGATGGTCGCAACGCCATGATCGCGTAAGGTTCTAAGCACCTGATCCAGCTCCCGGCCGCGCAACTCCGGCTCCCCTTCGGTCGCGAGCCGGCGCACTGCCTTGCCGATCACCCGCCTCACGATCTCGGATGGCGTGCTGTTCGGGAGGTAGACGATTGTTCCATGCTTCTCACGAACGGCGGATTTCCACTCCATCCTTGCGGCCCAGTCGAGCGCCGTATCGGCGTCGGCGAGGTGAGCAGCGGAGCGTGCAACGGCGATAGGGTCGAGCCACCCGCCATCGCCGAGCGCGCGCCGGAAGCGCACCCGTTCGAAACGCTCATCCTCATTGCTCGGGTCAGCCACCGGCGTGACATTCGCCCCGGCGCAGATCTGCTGAAGCTCATAATGCCTCCACGTCAGCAAGGGGCGGATGAGCCGTACATGCGAGCCCGTAGCCACCGATCGAGGCCGCATCGCCGCTAGACCTCGGACTCCCGACCCGCGCGCGAGCCGCATGAGCAAGGTCTCGGCCTGATCGTCCGCATGATGAGCGGTCGCCAGTGCGCCGAGGCCTCGCTCCTCAACCCAATAGCTCAGCAGCCGGTAACGCTGTCGGCGTGCGCGTTCCTGGATGGCGGTCGCCGGGGTTGCTGCCCAGCATGCGGTGAGGACCGAATGTCGTACGCCAAGGCGCTCGCAAGTCCTGCCGACCGCGAGAGCTTCGTCGCGCGCTTCCGGACGGATCGCGTGGTCGACCGTGGCAGCCTCGACCTGCCCAGGCCGTGCAGCGGCGGCAAGCAGCAGCAGTGCGAGGCTGTCGGCGCCTCCAGACACCGCGACACCGATTGGCTCGGCCGGTGAAATCAGCGCGTCGATATCGGCGCGGAAGCGATCAACGAGGGACTGCTCGGGGACCATCCCGAACAGCCATAGCACATCAGCTGCACTGCGCCTGCGATTTGGCTTCCGTTTCGAGCTTCTTCACGTCCGGACGCAACTTCGCGCCGTAGACCGCGTCCAGCTCCGCATAGGCCTTGCACGCCTGCCCCGGCTGCCCGAGCTTCATGAGGGCTTGCCCGAGATAGTAGAGGCTATCCTGCGCGCGCTCGCCACCGGGATTGCTGCGGTAGTTCGACAGCAGAGCGGACGCCGCACTGCGGGCGTCACCCTTGTCGAGCATCGCCCGGCCGATGAGGTTGTTCGCATAGCTCACGCGCCGATGCTTCGGGTATGCAGCGGTGAATGCCCGTAGCGTGCTGATCGCCTGGTCGTACTGGCCAGCCTCCCACTGACGGAAACCCGCCGTATAAGCGTCCTCGGCGGGATCGCTCGCCGCCACGGCGTCCGCGACGTCGGCAGTCGTCGGCCCACCCAGCGCGGCCGTCTTGGGCGGCGTCTTCGGCGGTGTCGGCTTCTTGCCCGGGGTCGTAGCGGCAGGAGGCGGCGCTGCCTCGACGGGCGCAGCCACAGGCGCGGCCTGCACCGCCGCAATGCGCTGCTCGAGCGTGGCCATCCGCTGGTCCTGGTCCGCCTTCAGCTGCCCAAGCCCCGATTCGAAGCTACGAAGCCTGTTCCCATTCTCCTCGGACTGGCGGAGGAGATCGGCCATCTGGCGCTCGAGCGCATCCAGCCGTTGCGCCAGCGACAGCACCGACGCCTGCGTCGCCGCGGGATCGTCGGAGAAGCCCGCCGTGTCGGCCGGGCGGCCCTTGGGGAATACCTGCCGCTGCATCTGGCCGATCTGACGCTCAAGCCGATCGAGCCGCTGCTCCGGCGTTGGAGCCTGCTGGCGCTGGGCCAAGGCGGTGGAAGAGGCGAGCACCGCAAGGGTACTGGCCGCGAAAGCGGTGATCAGCTTGGATTTCACGAGATATTCCCCACGCTTCGTTTCTCGTCGCACTCTGCCCCGCCGCGGCTTGCGCCGCGATGAATCTTACTGGGCGTTGTTGGTGACCGGCGTCGCAGAGGTACCGGACTGAGGCGCCTTCATCAGGTCGGCGGGCAGGAGGCTGACGTTGGATACGGTTGTCGCAGGCGCTCCTACAGGGGGCGCCGCGGCAGTTCCGACCGTCACCTTCAGCGCCTCCGGCTTGCCCGTCTTCAGCACCGGCGCCTTCGCAGTCTGCGGTACGGTATATGTCTGGTTTGGCTGCAGCGTCCCGGAATAGATGGTCGCTCCGCCTTTCTCGCTGACCTGCAGCCAGACGGGGTCCGTTGCGGTAAGCACGACTGGCCCTTGCGCGGCGGCGGCCGGAGCGGGAGCCTCCGCGGGGGGTGCCGAGGTCGCCGGTGCCGGCGACTGGTTCTGGGTAACGGCAGCATTGTCCTGCGTCCCCGTATCCTCGAGCGACCTCTGGTTGAGCCAGCTCATGAGAGCGATGAGCACGACGACTGCGAGGATAGCACCAAGCACAATCCCCTTGGGCATGGTACGGCGGGGGTCCGCTGGCTCGAACACGTCGGCCGAGGTGTTCGCAAAACGCTGCCCGCCCATTTCGTCGCGAAGCTGGTCGCCAATCTCGGTGCGGTCCAGGTCCACCGCCGAGGCGTAGCTCTTTGCGAAGCCGATCGTGTAGGTCGGCGCCGGAAGGCTGTCCCAGTCGGCCTTCTCGATATTCTCGAGATGGCGCCTCGGGATGCGCGTCTGACTGGCGACGTCCTCGAGGCTGAGCCCCTTGGCCTCCCGCGCGATGCGGAGCCTTTCGCCCGCTGGCGCGAGCACCGGCTCGAGCGGCTCTTCCTGCAATGGCTCCGGATCAGGTTCGCGCTTGGGCATGGGTCCTGTTTGGGGGCTGGAGCACCGGTGTCAACCGGCACCTACTCGATTGTGACTCCGTGCCTCCTCGCCCAGTCGCCGAGAGCCTTGCGCATGTCCCTCGGCGGCTTCGCCAGAAGCTGTTCGGTGCGGCTGCGGATCGCGGAGCCGTCCAGCGACCGGATCATCGCTTTGAGCGGTCCGACCGCCGCCGGAGTGATCGAGAATCTGGTCGCTCCGATGCCGATGAGCGCCATGGCTTCGAGCGGCCGTCCGGCCATCTCGCCGCAAACTCGCACCGGGACGTTGGCGGCATTGCAGGCATCGATGATGCGCTTGAGGAAGCGGAGGATGGCCGGGCTCAGCCAGTCATAGCGCTGTGCTAGTCGGGGGTCGGAACGATCGGCCGCGAAGAGGAACTGCGTGAGGTCGTTGGTGCCGATCGAGATAAAGTCCACGCGCGGCAGGAGCTGGTCGAGCATCTCGGCCAGGCTCGGGACCTCGAGCATGGCGCCGAACTCGATGCGCTTTGGGAGCTTTCGGTGCGCCTTGCGCGCCCAGTCGACCTGTTCTTCGAACAGGGCTCGTGCCTCCTCATACTCCCATGGCTCGGAAACCATTGGGAACATGACCCGGAGGAGCCGGCCGGCAGAAGCTTCGATGAGGGCCCGGGCCTGCGCCTTCATCAGGGTCGACCGGTCGAGCGACAGCCGGAGCGCGCGCCAGCCCATGGACGGATTCTCGGCATGCTCCGGGGCATCGTCGGTCAGGTACGGCAGTGCCTTATCGCCGCCGATATCGACGGTTCGGAAGATCACGGGCCGCTCGCCTGCCGCATCGAGCACCTTGGTGTAGAGCCGGAGTTGGCGGTCGCGCCCAGGGAGCGTTGCCGAGACGAGGAACTGGAACTCGGTGCGAAAGAGACCGATGCCCTCGCCGCCGGACATCGGCAGGGTGGCGGCGTCCTCGGCGAGCCCGGCATTGACCATCACGCTGCACTGCAGCCCGTCGGTGGTGGTCGCCGGCAGGTTGCGGACCGCCGCAAACTCGGCGCGGCGCTTCTGGCTCAGCGCCATGCGATGCTCGAAATTCGCGAGCAGCTGGCGCGTCGGTCTGACGATGACGCTACCGTTGTCGCCGTCCACGAGGATCGTCTCGCCCTCTTCGACGCTGTGCCTGATGTCGTGCAAACGGCCCACGACCGGGACGCCGATGGCCCGCGCGACGATCGTCATGTGCGAGGTAAGTGAGCCTTCCTCCAGCACCACGGCCTTCAAGCGTCGACGGTCGTATTCGAGCAGTTCGGCCGGGCCGAGATTGCGCGCGATCAGGACCGCGTCGTGGGCGAGCCCGGTCTGGGCCGCGGTGCCGATCCTCCCGGAGACGATCCGCAGCAAACGGTTCGAGAGATCCTCGAGATCGTGCATCCGCTCCTGCAGCAGCGGATCGTCGATCTCCTGCATGCGAGCGCGAGTGCGCTGCTGAACACGCTCGATCGCGGCCTCGGCGGTCAGGCCGCTGTCGATCGCCGTGTTGATGCGGCGCGACCAGCCCTCGTCGTAGGCGAACATGCGGTAGGTCTCGAGGATTTCCTGGTGCTCGCCGGCCGTCCCGAACTCGGTCTCGCGGGCCATGTTGTCGATCTGCTCGCGCATCTTGCGGAAGGCGGCGTAGACGCGCTCGCGCTCGGCCTCGATGTCCTCCGCGACGGTATGTTCGACGACGACGCGCGGTTCGTGGAAGACGGCGACCCCCTTGGCCATCCCGGCCACAAGGCGCAGCCCGGGAAGCCGCAGCGGGCCGGCGCTCCGCAAGCGGCTGCGGCGGGCGCCATCGACGAGGCGCGCGCCGGCGATCATTTCCGACAGGACCATCGCGACCGTCTGCAGCGCCTCGATCTCGACATCCTCGTAGCGGCGAGGCTCGGCATGCTGAACGGCGAGCACGCCGACCGGACTTTCGAGGCGCACGATCGGCACGCCGGCAAAGCTGTGAAAGCGTTCTTCCCCGGTCTCGGGCTTGTAAGCGAAAGCCGGGTGCTCGGCCGCCTCGGCAAGGTTCAGGACACGGCCTTCAGCCGCGATGGTGCCGACGAGGCCCTCGCTCAGCTTCAGCTTGGTAACGTGGACCGCCTCCTTGCGGAGACCATGCGTCGCGAAGAGCTCGAGATTGTTGTCGCGCAACAGGTAGATCGAGCAGACTTCGCTGTGCATCTTGTCGGCGATGAGGTCGACGACCTGGTCGAGCTTGTGCTGCGCCGACCCGCGCCGCGCCATGATGGCGTGGAGGCCCGTCAGGATCTCGCGGGCTGAGGTTGCGGCGGCAGACAGCGGCATCGCCGCAGCGGCTAACAGATGCACGGCGCGCCTGTCACGCGCCGCTTACCGGGGCGGAGCATTGCAGCCCCGCCCCCCGGTGAGCCCCGCTCAGGCGACTTCCCGGACGGAGAAGGTCACGTAAGTGT
>DASVXN010000164.1:0-3277 GCA_036392635.1 Sphingomicrobium sp.
GCACCGATGAAGCAGCCGATCAGCAGTGACGCGACGGTGAAACCGAGGCCATTGCTAGGCGAGAAGCTTCCGGGGATGAGCCCGAACGCCTTGATTAAACCATCCTGAGTGCCGTTCACGGCACCGCTGTCATAGCCGAACAGGAATCCGCCGATCGTCGCTACTGCAACGATCGCGCCGATGAAGCCCATGTTCGCCCGCTGCGGACTTGCTTCCATTTCTGCATCTCTCCCCAATGCGTACTTGATTCGGCTCTCGCCTCATCGTTGATGTTAGCGTTAACGCTCCATTCTCGGAGCGCAATGAGAACTATGGCTTCTTGGGTGGGCCGGAGGACTCGCGGATGACAAGTTCATGGTCGAGCACCATCTCCTGTGACAGGCCGCCGCTGCCACTCCGCCGGTGACGCAGGTCCGCGAGCAGCAGTTCGAGCGCCGCGGCCGCCATCGCCGAGACAGGCTGCCGGATCGTCGTGAGCTCCGGCCACAGCGTGGTCGCCGGTGAAGTGTCGTCGAAGCCGACGACCGTCAGGTCTCCTGGCACGTCCAGGCCGCGCCGATGCGCAACGCTCACCACCGCGGCCGCCATGTCATCGTTGCTCGCGAAGATGGCCGTTGGCGGCACCTTACGGTTGAGCAGCTTCTCGGCGGCGTCCAGACCTGAGCGATAGGTAAAGAAGCCCTGCTCGACGGCCTCGTTCGTCGGTAGTCCAGCGCCTTCCATCGCGGCCCTGAACCCCCGTTGGCGCTCGGTGGCCGCGATATGATGAGGATTGCCGGTGATGAGCGCGATCCTGCGATGACCAAGGCCGATTAGGTACTCAGTCATCTCCTTGGCCGCGGCATAATCGTCGATGCGCACGTTGAGCGCGTTGGGATGAAGCTTGCCCATCGCGACGGTGACGACGGGCGTGTTGGCCAGCGCGAGCTCGGTCAGGATCGGCACGGACTCGGACAAGGGCGGGGGCAAGATGACGCCCTCCGCTTCGGCGTTCGCGAAGCGGCGTCCGACTTCGCCCTGTTCGACTTCATCCTCGGATTCGCAGGGCTCGATCACGAGGTGAGATCCGCTTTTGCGTGCAGCTTCCAGCGCGCCGACGAGAAACTGACTGAGGTAAGCCGCGCTCGGATTTGAGTACAGCAACCCGATGTGGGTCGCTTCGCCGGCGGCAAGGTTCCGCGCAGCCGTGTTCGGCGAATAGTTCAGACGCTCGATCGTCTCGAGCACGCTCTTGCGCGTTTCCTCGCGGACGTTCCGTTCCTTGTTGATCACGCGCGACACTGTCATTGCCGAGACGCCGGCTTCGCGCGCGACATCCTCGATCGTGATGCTGCCCCGGCTACGCCGGCTTGGCTTATGGATCGGGATGGCCATTTCTTTACGGTCTAGCAGCCGTCTTGAGCATTGCAACGAACCCTTCCGCGCTCTTATGGTAGCGCTATCATTCGGGAGAGGGTGAGATGAAATTGAACGTGCGCGCATTCGGCGCCGTTACTGCCGCCGCACTGCTCGCAGCGGCGGCTCCATTGCTTGCAGTTCAGGCGCCGCGCGTCGCGGCCGCGCCGTACAAGGACGCGCGTCAGCCAGTGAGCGTCCGCGTCGAAGACCTGCTCCGGCGAATGACGCTTGAGGAGAAGGTCGCCCAGCTTGAAACCGTCTGGGAGAGCAAGGCCAAGCTGCAGGACGCCAAGGGCACTTTCTCGCCCGAGCTCGCGTCGAAGAACTTCCCCGCCGGCATCGGCGGCTTCGCGCGTCCCTCCGACTTCCGCGGCGTAACCGCGTCGAACGGCGCCGCGGGTGCGTCAGGCGAGACGGTCAATCGCGATGCCCGGCAGACCGCCGAGTATGTGAACGCTGCGCAGCACTGGGCCGTAGAGCGCACGCGCCTCGGCATCCCGATCCTGATGCATGAGGAGTCGCTGCACGGCTACGTCGCGCGCGGCGCAACCAGCTTCCCGCAGTCGATCGCCCTGGCGAGCACGTGGGACCCGCAGCTTGTCACCCGCATCTTCGGCGTTGCCGCCCGCGAGGCGCGTGCCCGTGGCGCGACGCTCGTCCTTGCCCCTGTGGTCGACATTGCGCGCGATCCCCGTTGGGGCCGCATCGAGGAGACCTTCGGCGAGGATACCTACCTCTCGTCGCAGATGGGCCTCGCGGCGATCGGCGGCTTCCAGGGTCGCACTTTACCGCTCCCTGCCGACAAGGTGCTCGTCACCCTCAAACACTTCACCGGTCACGGCTGGCCGGAGAACGGCACCAACGTCGGTCCGGCGCACGTCGGCGAGCGCGAGCTTCGCGAGGACTTCTTCCCGCCGTTCGAAGCCGCGGTGAAGACCTATCCGATCCAGTCGGTGATGGCGTCGTACAATGAGATCGACGGCATTCCGAGCCACGCCAACAGCTGGCTGCTGAATGACGTGCTGCGCCGCGAGTGGGGCTACAAGGGCGCGATCGTCAGCGACTATTACGCCATCCGCGAGCTGATCAGCCGCCATCACATGTACACGAACCCGAAGGACGCGGGCGAACGCGCGATCAAGTCGGGCGTGGATGTCGAAACTCCCGATCCGGAGGGCTTCGTTCACCTTGCGGAGCTGGTTCGTGAAGGCCGCGTGCCGATGGCCGTAGTCGATCAGGCGGTGCGCCGAGTGCTGGCGCTGAAGTTCAATGCCGGGCTGTTCGAGAACCCGTACCCGGATGTCGCGACAGCGCAGGCGAAGACCGCAACGCCAGATGCGATCGCGCTGGCCCGCGAGGCTGCCGGCAAGTCGATCGTCCTCCTCAAGAACGACCGCAAGCTGCTTCCGCTGACGGGCAACATCCGCCGCTTGGCCGTCCTCGGGACCCACGCCAAGGACACGCCGATCGGCGGCTACAGCGACGTTCCGGGCCATGTTGTCAGCGTTCTCGACGGCATCAAGGAACAGGCGAACGGTCGGTTCGCAGTGGACTATTCCGAGGGCGTCCGGATCACGGAAGGCCACTGCTGGTCTTGCGACGAGGTGAAGCTCACCTCGACGGCCGTGAACCGCAAGCTCATCGCCGACGCAGTGCAGACTGCACGCAAGGCCGATGTCATCGTCATGGTGCTCGGCGACAACGAGGCGACAAGCCGCGAAGCATGGGCGGACGCACACCTGGGCGACCGCGCCAGCGTGGAGCTCATTGGTCAGCAGAACGACCTCGCGAAAGCGATCTTCGCGCTCAAGAAGCCGACCATTGTCGTGCTGTTGAACGGGCGTCCGCTCGCTGTGAATTATCTTGCGCAGAACGCGAA
>DASVXN010000165.1:0-7519 GCA_036392635.1 Sphingomicrobium sp.
CTCGGTGCAATCGCACTCGCAATGAGCGCTAAAGCGTAGTCCCCGTCAGCGCCCAGGCGCCGTCGTAATCGACCGTCGCGCCAGCCTCGGCGAGCAGGACGTCACCTGCGCCCGCTTCCTCGCTTCCGCACCGTATCGTGCCGCGGATCGGCATCACCCAGCGCTTCCGGTCAGTCATGACATCGCTGCTTCCGCTGGACAGCGCGAAGTGTCCGCGGTCGACGAGCGCGCGCTTCTCCCCCTCCTCGACATGCTGGAAAAGCGAAGGGTCGATTGGCCGTGCAGCTGCAACGGCCATCCCGTCGTCGAGGTGAAGCTCGCGCGGGCGTCCGTAGTCGTAGAGCCGATAGGTCACGTCCGCATTCTGCTGAAACTCGAGCAGCGAGATGCCGGGCCCGATCGCGTGAATCGTACCTGCGGGAACATAGACGAAATCGCCCCGCCCCACGGGATGCCACGCGATCATCTGCTCGATGGAGCCGTCGAGCGCCGCCTCCCGCAGCGCATCCGCCTGGACCTCATGCTTGAGCCCCACGCCGAGCACGGCTCCAGGCTCCGCATCAAGAATGTACCAGCACTCGGTCTTGCCGCTTGCCAGCCCGCGTTCCCGCGCCTGATCGTCGTTCGGATGAACCTGGATCGACAGGGCTTCGCTGGTGAAGATGTACTTGGCGAGCAGCGGTAGATCGCCGCCGCCCTCGTACCAAACCTCCCCGATCTTCTCGCCGGCGGGTGGATCGAACATCGCCGGCAGCGAAGTCCGCCCCCAAGGCTTCTCGACATATTTTCGTTTGAGCTTCATGCGTGTCGAGCGGGGAACAGGCGCCGCAGCACCGGTTCGATCACTGTTGCCATCGCGTCGTACCCAGCCTCGGTGGGGTGAACCCCATCGGACGCCAGCCCCGGTTTCATCGCCCCAGTGCCGTCGTCCAGCACCAGCCGGTAATCCACCCAGGTCAGGCGCTGGTCACGCGCGAACTGCCGCAGCCACGCGTTCATGGCGGCGATCGGCTTGCGCGTCTCGAGCCCCGCCCGCCACGGGAAGCTCGAGGCGGGCGGGATCGGCGCCAGCAGCACGCGGATTCCGTGCCGCTGCGCGATGTCGACCATCGCGCGGATGTTGTCCTGCGTCATCTGCGGAGTCATCGGCCCGGTGTTCCCGGCGATGTCGTTGGTCCCCGCCATGATGTGCACGGCCTTGGGTCGGAGCGCCACGACATCGCTCATCATGCGCAGCACCATTTGCGAACTAGTCTGGCCGCCGATGCCGCGATCGATGCGTCCCGGGCTGAAGAATCCTGGCCTTTTGTCCATCCAACCTTCGGTGATGGAATCGCCCATGAAGACGATGTCGACCGGCGCCTTGGACGCGAGCAGCTTCGCATTGTCGTCAGCATAATAGCCGATCATCCCGAAGTCCCGCAGCATCCAGTCCTTGAACCACGCATTCCAGTCGACCCCCGGCGGCGCCCGCTTGGCTGCGATCAGCGGGAGGGCGAGGGCGGCCTGCAGAAGATAGCGGCGATCGATCATCAGATCCGGTCCAGCAGTGAGCAGATTTGCGGGCGGAGCGAAGGCATGGGCGTTACGCCGGCATCGTTGAAGAGAACGTGCCCGGGCGCCTGAGATGTGAAACGCGGCCATCGCGGCAGGCCGGCGCCGTTGGGATCGCCGCTGCGGATGAAGTTCAGCCAGTAAGGCGCAAGCGACATGCCGCCGAACCTATTGGTCCCGAATGCATAGGAGATCTCGGTTGCGTGCGAGGTCTGGCCGCCGTTCGGCGCGGCGTCGAACTCGTACCGCCACACAGGGGCACCCTTGGCCGCCATGATCTCCGCCACTTTCCCCGCCGGACAGCGGAAGGTCACATCGGTGGCGATCTGCTGGTCGAGCGTCCCGAGCCGGGGATCGGGTGCGGGCACCGGCTGGTCGAGCCGGTAGTAAGTGCGTGCCTGGGCGGTGTTCCGCTCGAACGCGCGCACAATCAATGCATCGCGGTGTGGACGGCCGCCCGGCAGGTCCAATTCGATCCGGTTCGATCCGATGATCACCGGTTTGGCCGGTGCGTCCGCAAGCAGCTCGCGCGGCGACTTGGGAAACACGGCGCCGTCGATCGTGGTCCGCAGCCACATGTAATCGTCGGCTTCGAGCGTTTCGTCGTGCAGCTGCTTGTCGACCGCTAACAGGGCCGCCGGTGACACGCGGCGCAGCTTGGCGAGATCGCCGCCGGTGCCCAGCAGCGCATGGGCCTGCTCGCCGATACGCTCCGCGTCTTCCCGGCTGCGGAAGGGAAGGCCGAAGCCCGGCGTGCCGCTTTCCATGATGGCTTTCGCAAACAGCCGCCGTGCGGACGGCGCGGCGAGCATCAGGCTAACGTCCTGCGAGCCGGCGGACTCGCCCGCGATCGTCACGTTGGCGGGATCGCCGCCGAAGCGCGCGATGTTCCGTTGCACCCACTTCAGCGCGGCGATCTGGTCCATCAGGCCGTAATTGCCGGACGCGCCCTGTTCGGCAGTCAGTGTGCGATCGGAAAGGAAGCCGAGGATGCCGAGACGATAGCGAACGCCGACGATCACCACCGACTTGCCCATGTCGGACAGAACGATGTCGTTCGGACCGCCCGCGCGATTGCTGCCGCCGTGGATCCACACCAGCACCGGCAGCTTGCCTGCCATCGATGGTGTGCGGACGTCCAGTGTCAGGCAATCCTCGTTGCCGATCACATAGTCCGAATGGTTCCAGCCCTGGTCGTTCTGCAGGCAGGACGCAGGCTGATCGACGGAGGCGCGGACGCCCTTCCAGGCGATCAGCGGCTGCGGCGGCTTCCACCGCAGCGGGCCGACCGGTGGCGCGGCGAAGGGTATGCCACGGAACAGCAGACTTCCGTTCCACGCCTTGCCCGCCACCATTCCGCCGTCGACCTTGACGCTTTGTGCGGTTGAAGGAACGGGAACTGCTGCCAGCAGCAGCGCTGCGACCATGGATGGGAATGTGCGCAACATGACGGGCACGTTAGCGCTAACCGCTCGCCTTGCGCGACCCCGATTTCGCTGTCAGCGTCCGGCTAACGGAAGTTGAGGTTTATGCAGCAGAAAACATCGTCCGGTACCACCGGCGCTTACGCTCTCGTCACCTGCCTGTTTTTCGCCTGGGGTTTCATCACCTCGCTCGTCGACCCGCTCGTTGCGGCGGTGAAGGGCATCTTCCATTTGTCGGACGTCGAGGCGCAGCTCAGCGCTTCCGCCTTCTTCATCGCCTATGCCGTGATGAGCTTGCCGGCCGCGGTACTGGTCCGCCGCGCACGCTCCGTTCGCAGCGTGCTGATCGCGCTCGCGATGATGGTCGCCGGCTGCCTGATCATGCTCGTTGCCGCGAACATCGCCGTCTACGAGATCGTGCTGCTCGGCCTGTTCGTTCTGGCGAGCGGCATCACGGTGCTGCAGGTTGCGGCGAATCCGCTGGCCGCCGTGCTCGGCCCGCCGGAGCGGAGCCATTTTCGTCTCACCTTCAGCCAGGCGTTCAACAGCCTCGGCACGTTCATCGGTCCGTACCTCGGCGCGCTCCTGTTCCTGAAGGGCGTGGAGGTGAAGGAGGGCAGTATCGTCAGCGCCGCGACCAAGGCGCAGTCGCTCGCCGGTATCGACCGCGCCTTCTTCTGGATCGCGGGTCTGATCATCCTCATCGGTGCGCTGATCTTCGCTGGCCGCAAGCTGATCGATGCGGCGGCGCCGGCTCCACAGGGCAAGAACCTGGGCATTGTCGCAGCGTTTGGCGAAGCTTTGTCCTCTCCGTGGGCGCTGTTCGGCGGTCTTGCCATCTTCCTGTACGTCGGGGCCGAAGTGTCGATCGGCACGCAGATGGCGCTGTTCCTCAACAGCACCAGCGTGTGGAACGTGCCCCTCGAAACGGCCGGCAAGATGGTCAGCCTTTACTGGGGCGGCGCGATGGTTGGACGACTGATCGGCTCCGCTCTGCTGACACGCGTTCCGGCGCCGCGCCTACTGGCAGTGTTCACCGGCATCGCCTGTGCGCTGTGCCTGTTCGTGTTCACCAGCGGCGGCGTGCCCGCCGGCTATGCGGCGCTCAGCATCGGGCTGTTCAACTCGATCATGTTCCCGGTGATCTTCACCATCACGCTTGAGCGCTCGACGGCGTCGGAGGAAGCAACCTCGGGCTTCCTCTGCTTCTCGATCGTCGGCGGCGCGGCCATCCCGCCGCTCACCGGCCTAGTGTCGCAGCACACGAGCTATGTCACGGCGTTCGCGGTACCGGCGGCGTGCTACGCGGTGCTGTGCGCCTTCGCACTTGCGTCGAGCCGCGCCCGGGTACGGCTACAGGATGAGCCGGCGGTCGCGACCATCCACTAACGCCGTTTGCTCACCAGATTTAACGCCGGCTGCGCCAGTCCGCGCCGGCACTGCGGCAGCTTGAACTTCCGCTCCTCCGAGCGAGGCGTATCCTTGAGGCAAGTCAAGGAGAGCGGGTATGGCGTGGATGATTGGCCGGAACGAGGCGATGAACGATCCGGTGTCGGCGCGGCGAAAGGCGCTGACGAAGCTTCGGTTGCTGGAAGCGATCGATGATCCTGAGAGCCTGGTCGTGCCGATCCTCCTCGACGCCATCCTGATGGCGGAAAGCTATCGCGGCGCGCGGCACCAGATCACCTTCCTTCCCGAGCTCACCCGGAGCGTCGACGCGCTGATCCGCGAACTTAACGCCGCGGAGAAGGCTCAGGAGTGGGCCGAGCCGGTCAGCGGCGCAGCCTAGGGAGGCGCTGGGCGCCTGCGCCCCAGCTCTTCAGTTTCTTGCTTCGGGCGCGTTCCAGGAGCTGCTCGACATCGCCGATCGTGAAGGCGGCGGCGCTCTCAATGTCCTGAAGCTCGTTCCAGGTGATCGGAGCCGCAACCGGCATGCCGGCGCGCGCTCGGGCGGAGTAGGGCATGATCGCGGTCGCTGTCCGCTGATTGCGCAGGAAATCGAGGAAGATGCGGCCGCGCCGCTGCGGCTTCGGCAATGCTACGGTGAAGCGGTCGGGCGCAGCTTCGGCGAGTGCAGTGCAGAAGCTCTTCGCGAATTCGCGCACCTCGTCCCATTCGGCGACGGGCTCGAGCGGCACGACCACGTGGATGCCCTTGCCGCCTGACAGCAGGGCGAAGCTCTCCAGCCCCAGCGCTTCGAACCCGCGATGCACCTGCAGGGCGGCATCCTTCACGGCATCGAACCCGAGCTTCGGATCAGGATCGAGATCGATGACCATGCGGTCGGGCCTTTCGACAGATTCCGCGCGGCTGCCCCAGCCGTGGAACTCGACGCTCTGCACCTTGGCGCAGGCGACGATCTCCTCCGCGGTCGTCACATACAGGTACTCTTCGGTTCGCCCATTCTTCTGGGTGACGGGTTCGAAGTGGACGAGCTTGTCGAACTCCTTGCCGGTCGGCGGGTGCTCGCGGTTGCGCTGGAAGAAGCACTTGCCTTCCCGGCACCGGAAGAGGTTGAGAAGCCGGCGGTCGAGAAACGGCAGCATGACCGGCGCGACGATCTGGTAGTAGAGCGTGGTCGCGCGAACGCTGATCTCCGGCTTGTCGTAGGTCGGCTCCGGCGTCCACACCATTGCTGCGCAACGCGCGTTCCGGCCAGCTTGCTCCTGTTGATGCGCCGGTTATTGATAGCGCTAACGGGAGAGAGGGAGTTCCATGCGGCTGAAGCGGGCGTTTGCGCTGATCGCGACTTTGTTGACCTATTCGTTCGTTGCAGCCGCTCCGGCGACAGCCGCCGCCTACAAGAACTTCCGCGCCGCCATCTATATCACGGTTCACGACACCAAGCGGCTCGCCGATCCGGCGACGTTCGCCAAGGACTTCGCCCGCGTCTCGTCGCAGCTGAAGTTCGACAAGGTCTACGTCGAAGCATATCGCGACCACGTCTTCGCGACCGATGCGGAGCTCAATGCAGTCAAGCGCGCCTTCAACGCCAAGGGCATTCAGACATCCGGCGGCGTGACGCTCGCGGCCGGCGGCTCGGGCGGGCAGTTCGGCACCTTCGATTACGAGAACCCCGCCGATCGCGCCGAGTGCGAGAAGGCCGTGCGCACCATCGCTCGTCACTTCGACGAAGTGATCCTCGACGACTTCTTCTTCTACACCTCGAAGAGCGACGCCGACATTGCGGCCAAGGGCAACCGCAGCTGGACGCAGTACCGCCTCGACCGCATGCGCGAGGTCAGCCGCAACCTGGTGCTCATCCCGGCGCACCAGGAGAACCCGCGCGTCCACGTCATCATTAAATACCCGAACTGGTACGAGCACTTCCACGGGCTTGGTTACGATCTTGCGCAGCAGCCCGGCATGTTCGAGGGCATCTACACGGGCACCGAGACGCGCGATCCGGTGATCACGGACCAGCTGCTGCAGCAGTACGAAAGCTACTCGATCTACCGCTACTTCTCGAACATCCGTCCGGGCGCGAATCTCGGCGTCTGGGCCGACACCTTCGATACGCGATCCATCGACCGCTATGCCGAGCAGCTGTGGGACGGTCTCTTCGCCAAGGCGCCGGAGCAGATGCTGTTCAACTGGGCGCCGATGGCGAGCGACAAGCCCGCGGATGCCGGCACCCGGCCGTGGGCCAGGCAGGCGACGAGCTTCAAATGGCCGGTCGGTGGCGGCGGCTGGGCAAGCGCTGCCAATGAGGCGCTGCACGTCGTCGACGCTGCGCTCGGGCAACTCGGCAATCCGGTCGGTGTCGCCAGCTACCGTCCGCCGCACGCCACCGGAGAGGACTTCCTCCACAATTACATCGGCAACCTCGGCGTGCCGATCGAACTCTACCCGCAATATCCGGCGAACGCGCACACCATCCTGCTGACCCAGGCGGCTGCGAGCGACCCGCAGATCATCAGCAAGATCGACGCGAGCCTTCGTAGCGGCGCCAACGTGATCGTCACGTCCGGTTTCCTCACCGCCACCCAAGGCCGCGGCTTCGAACGCCTCGCCGAGTGGAGCGCCACCGGTCACACGGTGGCGATCAACCAGTATTTCGACGGGTTCGGCGCGGGTGCCGGCAAGGAGCTGAAGGAAGCCGCCAAGACCAAGTCGGTGCTGTTCCCCGAAGTGCGCTTCTACACCAACGACAGCTGGGGAATCATTCGCGGCGTCGCGGCCGCAAAGGGCTTCCCCGTCGCGCTGATGAACCGCTACTCGAAGGGCACGCTCTACCTGTGGACGATGCCGCAAAATTTCGGCGACCTTTACTCGCTGCCGCAGCCGATGGTGACTCGGATCAAGCAGTACATGTTCGCGGACCTGCCGGTGCAGATCGATGCCCCCGACCACGTCGCCCTGTTCACCTACGACAATGGCGCGTTCGTCGTGCAGAACTTCCGCGACGACACTGCCAAGGTCGGCATAATCCGGAAGGGTCAGCAGGTGGAGAGCGTCGCGGTCGCCCCGCACAGCTTCAAGGTCTTCCAGCGCTGAAGGCAGTTGTTTGGTAAACGACCGGGCAACCAGCTTCCTTCAGC
>DASVXN010000166.1:0-2130 GCA_036392635.1 Sphingomicrobium sp.
AGGCCCATCGAGGCAAGGACTTCCTTGATCTCGTTGAGGCTCTTGCGGCCGAAGTTCGGCGTGCGGAGCATCTCGGCCTCGGTCTTCTGAACGAGGTCGCCGATGTAGATGATGTTGTCGTTCTTCAGGCAGTTGGCGCTGCGCACCGACAGCTCCAGCTCGTCGACCTTCTTGAGGAGGTAACGGTTGAGCTGGTTGGTGTCGGTCGGCGCTTCCGCCGCCATCGGCACGGCCTGGCCGATCATCGGCGAGGTCGGCATGCGGACCTGGCTCTCGTCGAAGTGGACGAACAGCTGCAGCTGGTCCTGGAGGATGCGCGCGGCATAAGCGAGCGCGTCGTCCGGCGTCACCGTGCCGTCGGTCTCGATCGTCAGCGTGAGCTTGTCGTAGTCGAGCTCCTGCCCGACGCGGGTGGTCTCGACCTTGTAGGCGACCTGGCGCACCGGGCTGTAGAGCGCGTCGACCGGGATCAAGCCGATCGGCGCGTCGGCCGGACGGTTGGCCGCGGTCGGCTGGTAGCCCTTACCGATGTCGACGGTCAGCTCCATGTTGAGCGTCGCGCCCTCGTCGAGGTGGCAGATGACGAGATCGGGGTTGGTGATCTCGCTGTCGCCGGTGGTCGCGATCATGCCCGCGGTGACCTCGGTCGGCCCGGTGGCGCTGAGCTGGAGCCGGCGCGGTCCCTCGCCTTCCATGCGGAGCGCGACCTGCTTCACGTTGAGCACGATGTCGGTGACGTCCTCACGGACGCCGGCCAGGCTGCTGAACTCATGCAGCACGCCTTCGATCTTGATCGACGTGACGGCGGCACCCTGGAGCGAGCTCAGGAGCACGCGGCGCAGCGAGTTGCCGAGCGTCATGCCGAAACCGCGCTCGAGCGGCTCGGCGACGAACACGGCGCGGCGGCGGCTGTCACCGCCCGCCTGGCGCTTTTCCAGCGCGTTCGGCTTCTTCAGTTCCTGCCAGTTCTTTGCGTTGACGGCCATTTGTCTTCCTGCCCTTTGGCGGGACGTCTCCCGCCACCTTCAAATTGTGTTTGCCGCGGGATTGCCCCGCGGCAGCGGCCCTTTTTGTCTTGTTAGACCCGGCGGCGCTTCGACGGCCGCACGCCATTGTGCGGGATCGGGGTCACGTCGCGGATCGAAGTGATCTGGAAGCCGACCGCCTGGAGGGCGCGGAGCGCGCTCTCGCGGCCCGAGCCGGGGCCCTTGACCTCGACCTCGAGCGTCCGGACGCCGTGCTCGGCGGCCTTCTTGCCCGCGTCCTCGGCCGCGACCTGCGCCGCGTACGGGGTCGATTTGCGGCTTCCCTTGAAGCCCATCATGCCGGCGCTCGACCAGGCAATCGCATTGCCCTGCGCGTCGGTGATGGTGATCATGGTGTTGTTGAAGCTGGCGTTCACGTGGGCGACGCCGGCGGTGATGTTCTTGCGCTCTCTCCTGCGGAGGCGCTGAGGTGCCTGGGCCATTTTTATCCGTTCCTAAATCCGTCTGCCCGCCCGGCGCTCAACGAACCGTTGGTCCTGAGCCTGCCAGAGGGCGTATGTTGCAGCTGTGGGCGAAGAATTACTTCTTCTTGCCCGCGATCGGCTTGGCCTTGCCCTTGCGGGTGCGCGCATTGGTGTGCGTGCGCTGGCCGCGAACGGGGAGGCCCCGGCGGTGGCGAAGACCGCGGTAGCAGGCGAGGTCCATCAGCCGCTTGATGTTCATCGCGGTCTCGCGGCGAAGGTCGCCCTCGACGGTGAACTCGCGGTCGATCGTCTCACGGATGTGCAGGACTTCCTGGTCGGAAAGGTCCTGGACCCGCCGCTCCGGCGCGATGCCGAGCTGCTCGGTGATCTTCTTGGCCGTAGTGCGGCCGATACCGTGGATGTAGGTCAGCGCGATTTCGACGCGCTTGTTGGTGGGGATGTTGACCCCGGCAATACGAGCCATTCGTTACCCTTCTTCAAGCTCCACAGGGCGCCAATCGCCCCATCTCGTCGCTAGAAAAGTCCCGGTTTCCAACAGAAAAGCCGACGCGCGCAAGAATGCGCCGCCGGGACCGGTGGATCGGGATAGGCGCCAGATAGGTTTCGGCCCCTCTTGAGTCAAGGTCGCGAAACGCAGCGAATGCAGCAGCCTTACGCGT
>DASVXN010000167.1:0-1735 GCA_036392635.1 Sphingomicrobium sp.
ACGATGCGGGTGACGAAGTCGGGATCGAAGGTGATGAGGGCCCCTGCGTAGGCAATTGCCATGGCGGCGAGGGCCAGGGTCTCGGGGCGAAGCAGCCTGCGCTGCGCTGCAGTAGCGAACAGCCACAGCTCGAGCGCGAGCGGAACAAGGAGGAAATAGTGCTTAAGCGCGAACCCCAGCGCGGCGCCGATGCCGATGAAGGCGGCAAGCCAGACCGAAACGCGATGGCCCCGCCGCCTCGCCGCGATGAGTGCGGCGTAAGGCAGGGTAGCGATCAGCACGAGTTGCTCGCGCTGGCCCGCATGCATCCAGGGTGCTCCGAGCAGCGCCAGCCCGGCGTAGCAGAGCAGGAGCCCGCGTTGCCTCGCCGCGATGTACCCTGTCAGGCGATTGGTGGCGACAAGGGCGAGCGCGACGACGACGCCGAGCACTCCCACCAGCGCCGCCTCCACCCGGATGTGCAGAAGGTCGGCTAGTCGGTCGACTGGCACGGCCACCCAGAACCAGAGCGGCGGATTGGTCTCGATGATGTCGGTGTAGAGGTTGGCGCCGGCGTGGATGCGGCCGCCGATCCACAGCTGCCAGGCGACATCGGAATCCACGGTCCCGCCCAGCCGTGCCAGCGTTAGCAGCAGCGTCAGGGCAAGCGCGGCAGCAAGCGGCGCAAACGGCATCGCCGCTCTCGCGCGAGCGGCGTGCTCAGTCCGAATTGGCGAGAAGGCCGACATCGGCCGCCACGACTAGCGGCCGAGTGGTAAAGGTGGCGCTAACCGCCGCTAGGCGGCGCCGGCGCTCTCCGCGAGGACGGTGAGGCCGCGGTCGCTGACCTCGGCAAAGCCGCCAGTCACGGGAATGCGTTCCGGCTGGGCGTTCTGGCTGCGGTAGACGGCGATGTCGCCGTTCTTCAGCGTCGTCATGTAGGGCGCGTGGCCGGCCATGATGCCGCTGTCGCCCTCGGTACCGGGCACCACGACCATGTAGACGTCGTCCGACATGACCAGGCGGTCAGGCGTGACGAGCTCGAAATGCAGATCGGCCATTATCTCTTGCCTTCAATCTTCTGGTCGAATGCGCGGGTCGCCGCGTCGAACTTGTCCCGGCAGCCCGGATTGCAGAAGCCGACGACCTCGCCACGATAGTACGTCAGGCTGTCGGCGCTGACCGGTTTCCCGGACCAGGGACAGACCTCGTTGACGCAGTCTTCGAGGCGAGGCTCGCCGGCCAGTGCTTAGGCGTCCTGAGCCAGCTTCTCGGCCTTGGCGATCGCCTCTTCGATGCCGCCGACCATGTAGAAGGCTGCTTCGGGGAGGTGATCGTACTCGCCGTCGACGACCGCCTTGAACGAGCGGACCGTGTCTTCGACCGCGACGAACTTGCCGGGGATGCCGGTGAAGACTTCGGCGACGTGGAACGGCTGCGACAGGAAGCGCTGGATCTTGCGGGCGCGGCTGACGACCAGCTTATCCTCTTCGGAAAGCTCGTCCATGCCGAGGATCGCGATGATGTCCTGCAGCGACTTATAGCGCTGCAGCGTCTCCTGGACGGCGCGCGCAACCTCATAATGCTCCTGGCCGACGACGCTCGGCGACAGAACGCGCGACGTGGAGTCGAGCGGGTCCACCGCCGGATAGATGCCGAGCTCCGAGATCGCGCGCGACAACACGGTCGTGGCGTCAAGGTGGGCGAAGGACGTCGCGGGCGCCGGGTCGGTCAAGTCGTCGGCGGGCACGTAGAT
>DASVXN010000168.1:0-7258 GCA_036392635.1 Sphingomicrobium sp.
AGAGGCCAGCCTTACCGCCGGCTGTGCGGGAGCGGTTTGTGCCGGCGCGGGCGCCGGGCGAAGGAACGCGTCTATGGCTCCCAGGCGATCGTTGTTCACCAACGTAATGGAGGCGGAAGGCTGGGGCGGCGACGCAGAGGCATAAGCGCTGTCACGATCAGGGAAGATGCCGAGATTGACCGCAGCGGCCTTCTGTCCGGCTGCAAGCGCGGGGAGCCGGCGCAGGAATGGAGCGACGTTGGCTCCACTGCCGGGCATCACGGCGTTCAGGGCATTGGTCGCGGAGTTCGGGTCGCCAGTGAGGGCAAGAACGAAAGCGCGGACGCGGGCCACACCAGGCTCACCCTTTGCGGACAGCGGGGCGAGGGTCTGCAGCGCCCCGGATCGGTCGCCGCTGATGGCGAGGCTCAGCGCGAGCCGCTTGCGAGCTTCGTCCGAATCGCGTCCAGCCATTGCCGCGCGATAGTCCGCCTGCGCCAGCGCCTGCTGACCCATCAGATCGTAAGCGAGCCCGCGGTCGCAGCCGAGGCTTGCCAGCGAAGCGCCCAGTTGCTGTGCGCGCTTGAAGTAGGGGAAGGCGGCCTGCGGCTCGCCGTTGGCGACCGAAACTGCGCCCATGCCCGCCTGGGGCAATGGGCTGCGCGGGTTCACGTCATCGGCACGAGCGAAGAAACCTGCGGCGGCTTGGGGATCCCCAAGTGCAAGTGCCGAGCGGCCGGCGCCGATCAGGCTGTCGAAATCCTTCGGATCGGACGCGAGATTGCGGATGTACCGCGCCATCGCGGCGGCTGCGCTCTCGTTGTACGGCGAGTAGCTGCCCTGTGCCGCAACGCCCGCGCTGCTTAGCGCGCAGGCGGCCGCAACGAGCGCGCCAGCCAGTCGAAAAGTGAACCTTCCTCGCATCATTCCTCCCCGGTGGCGCATGGAATCTTGCGAAGACCTTTCTGGCTAGAGGCTTTACGGTGAACCGTGCGACCCGCCGGGTGAGGAGCAGCTTCTCCAACGAAAAAGGGCGGCCCGGACGGACCGCCCTCTTCCGTAATCTCAATGAGATTACTGGTTGTTCTGACGATTGAGGAAGCGCGGGATGTCGATCGGCTCGCGCTTGTAGCTCGGCTCTTCTTCCTCGATCTGCGCCTTGGGAGCGCCACGAGCGATGTTCGACATACGCTCGAACAGGGTTCCTCCAGTGCCGGTTGCAGCGGGAGCCTGGACCTCATCCTCGTCGGCCGGCGGTGCGATCGGCGCTGAGCCGACCGGGCTGGTCAAGATGTCGTCGGCGCCGAGCAGCAGCTCGTCGTCTTCAGTCTCCGCAACCGGCGCGGCCGTCTTCTGCTCGACGACAGGCTCGGGCGCCTTGATCGGGGCCGGGTGAGCGGTCGCGGTGCGCGCCGGGAAGCTGAACACCTTGCCGGGCTGCGGCGCAGCAACGACGTCCGCTTCGATGCCGGTGGCGACGACCGACACGCGGATCTTGCCGCCGAGGTCGTTGTTGAACGCGGAACCCCAGATGATGTTGGCGTCCGGGTCGACCAGTTCCTTGATGTGGCTGGCCGCCTCGTCGACTTCCATGAGGCGCATGTCCTCGCCGCCGGTGATCGAGATGATGACGCCCTTGGCGCCCTTCATCGACACGCCGTCGAGCAGCGGGTTGGAGATCGCCTTCTCGGCGGCCTCGATGGCCCGGTTGTCGCCGTCGGCCTCGCCGGTCCCCATCATCGCCTTGCCCATCTCGCTCATCACCGAGCGAACGTCGGCGAAGTCGAGGTTGATGAGGCCGGGCATGACCATCAGGTCGGTGATTCCGCGAACGCCCTGCTGAAGGACCTCGTCGGCCATCTCGAACGCCTGCTTGAAGGTCGTCTCGGAATTGGCGAGACGGAACAGGTTCTGGTTTGGGATGACGATGAGCGTATCGACGTGCTGCTGAAGCTCGGCGATGCCGGCGTCAGCCGAACGGCCACGGCGAGCGCCCTCGAATGCGAACGGCTTGGTGACGACGCCGACCGTCAGGATGCCCTTGTCGCGCGCAGCCTTGGCGATGACCGGAGCCGCACCGGTGCCGGTGCCGCCGCCCATGCCGGCCGCGATGAAGCACATGTGCGCGCCTTCGATTGCCTGCTCGATCTCGGCGAGCGTCTCTTCAGCCGCCGCGCGCCCGATCTCGGGACGTGAACCGGCGCCGAGGCCCTGGGTGATCTTGAGACCGAGCTGGATCCGGCGATCCGCTGCGGAGGCGTTGAGCGCCTGCGCGTCCGTGTTGGCGACGACGAAGTCGACGCCCTGCACGTCGGCGTTCATCATGTTGGCGATGGCGTTGCCGCCCGCCCCGCCGACGCCGATCACGCTGATCCGCGGACGAAGCTCGTCGACCTCCGGCCGGATGAAATCGATGCTCATGTCCCTAAACCTCCCCCAAGCACTGCAACGCGTTGAGCCTTCGGGAAGAATCTATGAATCGTTGCGAGTCGCAAGCCAAGGGAAAAAGTTAACGCGTGCGAAAAAAGTGGGGATGAGTGTCTCTTGAAAGACTCACTTATCCACAGCGGGCGGGCCCTTGTTGTTACCTGCTGCCGTTCGTCGCTGAACCTAACGCAGTTCGTCGCGTTACTGCTGACCGAGCGACAACAGGGAGAGACTTCATGCGAGCTACTATTCTGGCGTTGGGCACGGCCCTCACTCTTGCCGCCTGCAGCAGCAACGGCGCCAACGATCAGGCCAATACCGACGTCAACGCCGCGGCGGATCCGAATGCGGCGAACATGATGATGACGGATGAGAACGGCGCCATGGCCAACGGCGCCGGCGGGATGGACATGAATACCGCGACGAACGCCGCGACCGAGAACAACATGGCCGTGGACCTGAACACGAACGACAAGGACACGAACCTGTCCAACGGCATGTAAGGAGCAAGGCCGGGCGGCTCGCACGCAGGCTGCTCGACCAGGGGCGCCCGTTCACCGGGCGCCCTTCTTCGTTTCAGCGAGTGCTGTCGGGCGATCAGGCCGGCTGACGGTCCGGATGCTGCTTCCCGCGGTCGAGGACGCGGGCGGTGGCTGTCTCAGGAGGCGCTCGCCCCATCCTCGCTCTTACCGCCCCAGTCGATCCTGCGCGTCGCGTACATGACGCCTGCGAGGGCGGTGAACAGAAGCAGTGCGCCAATGAGGAGCGAATAAGCCTCCAGGCTCAGCAGAACGTAGAGCACGGCGTAAAGAGCGACGAGAAGGCCGCCGATGAAGGCGGCTCTCTGCCAGGTGCCGAGTACTGCGGACGCATAGGCCGTGTTGAGCCCGGCGATGGCGGCCGAAGCCAGGACGTAGGCGGGCGTGAAGCCGATGACCTCCGCGAAGGCGAGCAGCAGGACGAAGAACAGGACCAGTGCGGCCCCCATGAGGAGATATTCGACGCTCGACACGCGAACGCCGCCAATGACGTCGAACATGAGCAGCGCGAGGAAGGTGAAGCCGATGAAGAGAAAGCCGTACTTGGTCGCGCGGTTCACCTGCGAATAGGGGTCGACAGGCTGAACGAGCCTGATCTGCGCCACTTGCTCCGGACCGTCGGCTGCACCGCGGGCCGGGTCGCCCGTCATCACCAGCGATCTGCCGAGGGCGAGATTGCCGATGCGGTAAGTAGCGGCGAAGCCCTTATCGCCGACCTTCCTTGCGCCCGGCAGGAACGCCCCGGCGAAGCTGGGGCTCGGCCAGGACGAGCGCACCTTCCAGATCGTGTCGCCGGCGTCGGGCACCAGGCTGAGGGAACCGTTGCCGCGGAAGCCAAATGCGAAGTCGATCGCGATTGAGTTAGCCCGAAGGCTGCTGGCGTCGGTCCAGGCGAAGAAGCCCTTGCCGCCACTGCTCCCGCCGCCCGGCTGCAGCCGTAGAACCTGGCCGTTTGCCTGCACCCGCGGGTTGGCACCCAGACCGCGGGGGTCGCTGATGCCGAAGCGCAGCTCAGCCCGCCCAAGGTCCAGTTGTGCGGGATCGACGCCGGTGCTGGCGAGGTCGGGCGGCAAGGCGAACCGCGCCTTGCCTCCGACTTGCGCATCATAGACGACCGCCTCGTAGATCGACCGCTTGCGGACCTCAGGGCGGACAGCGCTTGTCAGCTCCACGACTTCGGGAGCCAGGGTCAGCTCACGCATCACATCGCGGGACCGGGTGACGCTCTGGCCATTCTCGACGATCGTTTCCGTGGCCGTCGCGCGATAGGGAATGACGAGGACGGGACCGTGGATCGTCTGTTCGCCGCCCCAGCCCTCCGTGATCGAGGCCGTTGCTTCGCGCGACTGGCTTTGACGGTCGTACACGAGCAGCCACACCGAAAAGAGCGGAATGGTGAGCAGGAGCGCGACGCCGATCGCGAACGCAAGCTTGGCACCGGGCGTCCGCCGGGCATTGAACATGGCCACGATTTCGTTCTCCGCGTCTGTTGTGCTGACTACCTACGACGCCTGTTGGTGAGCGTCATGAGCAAGACCTGAGCAATCGCTGAAAGTCGCCAGCCGCTGCGTTACGATCCGCAGACCTGACTGCCGCCCGTGGAGGAAAGGCTGGTCAGCGATGAGGTCGGCGAGGTGCTGATCCGCACCGCTTGCGAGCCGCAGCGCCTCAGCTGGAACCGGACCTTGCGCGCTTGGAAGTCAAGGGAGACCCGGCGGAAGGTCTGCAGCACGTCGGTGCCGAGCAGCAGCGCTGGTTCGTTCGCGAGGCCGAAGACCGTGAAGGGTGGCACGTCCGCGAAAGCGATGGGAACGTCGCGCAGGATGATCGAGCCAACCCGAAGCTCGCGGATCCAGCCCAACTGCAGGTCGACGCTCTTCCCCGTCACTCCGGTGGCGGTGATGGTCCAGTCGCGGGTGCGCGACGAACTCAGGATCTTGTCCCGGAGCGCGAGATTGCCGACCGTGATCTCCGATCCCGTGTCGATTACGGCATCGAGGCGGAGCCCTCCGGCGCGAACCTGGGTCAGGATCAGCTGCCCGTGCTTCAGGCGCGCCGTGATGACGATCTCGTCCGTGTAGTGCTCGACGCGCTTGCGGGCATCCTCGACTTTGATAACGCGGTTATCGAAGTCCATCATGAGCCGCTGGCGGATCAGCGCGTCGATGCCGATCATCCCGTCACCGCCGAGGTCTTCCTCCCGCAGCGCCGGCACTTCCAGGTTGCCGATGGTGCTCGGGCCGACGGTCAGCGCCGCGACCTTCACGCGGTCGACGATGTTGCGGTCGGTCATGCCATTGAGGACGACCGGCGTTCCAAGAGGAAGCTGCAGGTCCCGCGCGACGCGCAGTCCCACGGCCGAGGTGTCGGCCCCGCTGTCGACGACGAAGTGATAGGGTCCGCGCCCGTTTACCTGCACCTCGACCGTCATTCGCGATACCTGCTTACGCGCACGGATGTCGTCGCCGCCGATCGAGAGGGTGTCGTCGATCTGCGCCGGCGGCAGGGTCGGCATGGTCGAAGGACCGGGCGGCGCGGGACGGGGCTTCCCGATCCTCGGCGCCTGCGCTTGGATGGCGTCGCTCATCGAGGGTGAGCACGTCAGCGCCAGTGCCAGCAACGGACCGCAGCGCCGCATCGTCGATCACCTCCTCCTCAGCCGGATGATGAGCGCGGCCACCCGACCTTGCCACCGCCTTTCGACGGACGGCATGCCTACTCATGCGAGATCGTTAAACCTGCAGCGCTGCGTAACGAAGTTCATCTCCGGGACAGTTTACGGCCGTTAGCAGCAGGTCGCTCGCTATCCCTCTCCCCACTCCCAAAGGCGAGCTTGTTAGCCCCCGAGCGGCCCGCCGCGTATTGGACGGGCCGCTCAACACCCCGCTTTGCTCGTGCGGGAAGTTGCGGCACAACGACGCGCAATGTTGCACATCATCCTGTCTCTCGCGCTTGCCGCGGCTGCCCCTGACGCGAACAGAACGACGGTCGGCAGCGTACAGCCTGAAGCGGCGGGCTTTTCGAAGCTGGTGCCGGCCGGTGCGAAGATCCAAGTGCTTGCCGAGGGCTTCACCTGGACCGAGGGGCCGGTGTGGATCCGCGAAGGCGGATATCTGCTGTTCAGCGATCCGCCGAAGAACCGCATGTACCGCTGGGCACCCGGCGATCGCTCGGCGAGCGTGTTCCTCGAGCCATCGGGGGGAAGCGAGATGCGCGGCTTCCGGGAAGCTGGATCCAACGGACTGAAGCGCGCCGGAACGGATCACCTGCTCGTGGCCGATCAGGGCGATCGCGGGATCGCGCTGCTGAACCTCCGTAGCAAGGCGAAGCGCCTGCTGGTTCAGCTGTACGAGGGCAAGAAGCTAAACTCGCCGAACGACGTCGCCGTGGCGTCGGACGGCGCGATCTGGCTCACCGACCCGCCCTACGGGCTGGAGGGCATCGATGACTCGCCCAAGAAGGAGCAGACCGCGAACCGGGTTTATCGCCTTGCTCCGGACGGGAAGCTGACTGCGGCCGTGTCGGAGCTGCGCTACCCGAACGGCCTCGCCTTCTCGCCAGATGGTCGCACGCTCTACGTCTCGAACTCCGACCCGAAGAATGCGGTGATCCTCGCCTTCGACGTCTCGCGGACTGGCGCGCTGTCTGGCCGCCGGGGCTTTGCGGACATGAATGCGCTGGCGGCAAAGGGTCTGCCGGGGCTGCCGGACGGAATGACGGTCGACGAGCGCGGCAACCTGTGGGCGAGCGGCCCCGGCGGCATCCACGTCATCAACCCCGACGGGCGGGAGCTCGGCCTCATCTCGACGGGTGCTGCGATTTCCAACTGCGCGTTCGGAGGTGCCGACGGCCGGACCTTGTTCATGACCTCGACGCACCAGATCGTCGCGCTCCGGACCAATGTGCGAGGCGCGCCGGCGCGGGTGCCGAAGCTTGCAGGATTGTTGAAATGAACGACCAAATCTCACGGCGCGGCGTCCTAGGACTGGGCGTGGCTGCGGCGGCAGCCTCAGCGGTCACCAAGGCGGAGGCGCCGGATCGTCCAGTCGGCTTTGCGGTAGTCGGCCTCGGCAAGCTGTCGCTCGGGCAGATCATCCCGGGCTTTCGCAACTGCAAGTCGGCGCGCCTTGAGGCGCTCGTGAGCGGCCATCCCGACAAAGCCAACCGCATCGCCGCCGAGGAGAAGCTGCGCGGCGGCGCAGTCTATTCGTACGAGAATTTCGACCGCATCGCCGCCGATCCGCGGATTGAGGTCGTGTACATCGTACTCCCGAACTTCATGCATCGCGAATACACCGAGCGAGCGCTCAAGG
>DASVXN010000169.1:0-1657 GCA_036392635.1 Sphingomicrobium sp.
TCCTCATCGGTCAGCCGCTTGAACGCGTCCGGCACCTTCAGCTTGCGCTTCTTGCCCGGCTGCTGGCCAAACGCCTTGCCCATCATGTCGCTGAGGTTGATCATGCCGACCTGTCCGCCCATTCCGGGGATCTCGAACGGCGTCGACGGCGCTTCTTGCACCTCGATCTCGACCTCGGCTGCGTTGAGGCTGCCGTCGCGATAGCGCTGGCGGAAGCTTTCGCGGGTTGCAGCGCTGGAGCCCTTGCCGGTCAGCGCATCGAGCAACCGCTCCATCGCCGCCTCTTCGGCGCCGGTGCGAACCGCCTCGCGCCGGCGCTCGCGCTCCAGCCGAACCGCTTCCTCGACCAGGTCGCGGGCGATCTGCTCGACGTCGCGGCCGACATAGCCGACCTCGGTGAACTTGGTCGCCTCGACCTTCACGAACGGCGCGTCGGCAAGCTTCGCCAGCCGCCGGCTGATCTCGGTCTTTCCGCAGCCTGTCGGGCCGATCATCAGGATGTTCTTGGGCGTCACCTCGTCGCGCAGCTCAGGGCCGAGCTGCTGCCTGCGCCAGCGATTGCGGAGGGCAACGGCCACGGCCTTCTTCGCGTCGTCCTGGCCGACGATATGCTCGTTGAGCGCGGCGACGATCGCCTTCGGAGTGAGCTTTTCCTTCAGCACTTCGCCCCCGCCGCTCTGGGGAATGTTGGCGTGATAGTTCATTTCTGCGCCGATGTCGGGGTGGCCGGCGACCAGTTCAAGCAATGACCTCGATGGTCAGCCGGTCGTTGGTGAAGACGCATACTTCGGCCGCGATCTGCATGGCGCGGCGGGCGAGGACCTCCGGGTCCTGTTCGTAGTCGGCGAGCGCCTTGGCGGCGGAGAGCGCGTAATTGCCGCCGGAGCCGATCGCGGCGATGCCGCCCTCGGGCTCGAGCACGTCGCCGTTGCCGGTGAGGATCAGCATCTGCTCGGCGTCCGCGACGATCATCAGCGCTTCCAGATTGCGGAGATATTTGTCGGTGCGCCAATCCTTCGCGAGCTCGACCGCTGCGCGCAGCAGCTGGCCGTTATATTGCTCGAGCTTCTTCTCCAGCCGCTCGAACAAGGTGAAGGCGTCCGCCGTCGCTCCGGCGAAGCCGCCGATCACCTTGCCGTCAGCGCCGATGCGGCGGACCTTCTTCGCGTTGGGCTTCATGATGGTATTGCCCATGCTGACCTGCCCGTCGCCGGCGATAACGGTCTTGCCGTCCTTCTTGACGCCGAGGATCGTAGTTCCGTGCCATTGTTCCATCACGGCCATGTGGGGGGCATTGCTGGCGTTGTTCAAGTTCGCGGCTGCTCAGGCTTCGCGGCCAGCTTCGAAGCGGCGGTCGGGCACGATCCACAGGATCGACACCCCGACGTAGATCGCAACCGAGATGTAGGGCGAGACGAAGGCGCTCGGGATGGCGGAGATATAGAGGATTGTGCTGATCATCTCCTTGGCTCGCGTCCCCAGCGCCTTTTTCATCCCCGACGCTTCCGCTTCGGCGCGGATGAGCGCGCGTTCGAGCTGGTCGTAGGAGATCGCCGCGCAGACCAGCACGACGCCAAAAGAGGCGACCGGCCACGGGGTGATCCCGGCATCGTCGATCCAGCGGATCACCAGCGGAAACAAGGTGAGGAAGAAGAGG
>DASVXN010000170.1:0-2253 GCA_036392635.1 Sphingomicrobium sp.
GCTCGCTCAGCCCTGAAGAGGCGGAGCTCTGGGAGCGCGTAGCGGTAACGATTCGTCCGCTCTCCCGCGAAAAGGTCGAAGCCAAGCCCGTCGATCAGGCAAAGCGGGTCCTGCCGACGCCGACCGCACCGCCGGTCACGACGAAACCTCCCCCTACGCCGCTGAGAAGACCAGTCCCGATCGGCGAGAAGACTCTTGACGGAAGCTGGGACAAGAAGCTCCGAAGCGGCAGCGTGGAGCCCGACCGCGTGCTCGATCTCCACGGCATGAGCCTCGACACAGCGTGGGCAGCGATCGACCGCGGCCTCGAGCAGGCAATCGCGCGCGGCGATCGGGTCGTGTTGCTGATCACCGGTCACCATCGGCGGGGCGAACCGCCGATCCAGAGAGGTCGTATCCGCGCTGCCGTCCATGACTGGCTCGCGGCCTCTCGCCACGCCGGCGACATCGCCGCAGTCCGCGGTGCTCACGGTCGCCACGGCGGGGGCGGGAGCCTCTATCTCATATTGAGACGGCAGCCTCGCCACCTGTGACGGTTTCTTAACCTCGAATCCTTAACGCACGGCTGTGGGCGGATCGTTTCCGTCCCTTCGAGGCGCACAAGGCAGAATGACCGCAGCCAAGGCTCAGAAGCTCAGTAACGCGGTCCTGTCCTGCGCCGCGGGACTGGCTTCGTTCCTCTTTTCCCTGGCTGCCCTCGTCACCCTGACGGCGCTCGACGAGAAGATCGTCGCATCGATCGTGGCAGGCGCATTCTGCCTGCTGGTGAGCTACGTGGCTGCCGAGCGCCCGAACAGCGAGAGCGCCCGAGCTCTTACGGCGCTTAGCGAACGGCTGCTTGCCGTGGAGGACGGCGATCTCGTTTCTCCCGCGCCGCCGCTGGTCCAGCGCAACATGCCGAAGGTCGCAGCCGCGGTCGACAGCCTCTTCGCCGAGGTCCGTGCATCGATCGAGAATGCGCAGGCGCTCGGCATGTATGATCCGGTGACGTCGCTCCCCAACCGGCTTCACTTCAGGTCGGAAGCGGACAAGCTGTTCAGCGAAGCCGCCGAGAACAGCAGCGCGGCCATGCTGTTCGTGGACCTCGACCGTTTCAAGATGGTCAATGACAGCCTCGGCCATGCCCGCGGCGATCAGCTGTTGATCATGGTGGCCAACCGCCTTCGGGTAGTGGTCAATGCCGAGTTCCGGGGCGACGCGAAGACCCGTCCGCTGCTGGCGCGGCTCGCCGGCGATGAGTTCACCATCTTCTTCCCACAGATCGAGTCGGTTCAGGAAATCGAACGGGTCGCACGCCGGATCACCCTGGCTATTGCCGAGCCGTTCGAGCTCAGCTCGCACAGCGTCGACGTCGGCGCTTCGATCGGCATCGCCGTCTCGCCCGATCATGGCGCGAGCATCGAGGGGCTGATGCGCGCGGCGGACATTGCCATGTACCGCGCCAAGGCGTGCGGCGGCGGGCAGCATTGCCTGTTCAGTGCCGATCTTGCTGCTGAGCATCAGGGGAAGATCGACACAGAAAAGGCCCTGACCGAAGCCGTTCAGCGCGGCGAGTTCGTCCTCGTCTATCAGCCGCAGATGAGCCTGGTTACCGGCGAGGTGGCAGGAGCCGAGGCGCTGCTCCGGTGGCGCCATCCGCGCGACGGCATGCGGCTGCCCGCGACGTTCATCCCTGTCGCCGAGCGAACCGGCCTCATATCGGAGATCGGCGACTGGGTCGTCGGAGAGATCGCCGCAACACTGAGCGAGTGGCGGAGGCAAGGCTTCGACGGCCGCGTGGCCTTCAACATCAGCCCTCGGCAAGTCGAGCGGCCCGAGTTCTTCGCCAGGCTGCGCCAGACGCTGTCGGACGCCGGCGTGCCGCTGTCCATGGTCGAGCTCGAATTCACCGAAAGCGCCGCGATGGAGGTGGGGCCGGCAGTCCTCGAAGCGATCGCATCGCTGCGCAGTGACGGCGCTCGCATCGCCATCGACGATTTCGGCACCGGCTATTCGAACATCGCACGCCTGCGCGCGATGCCCATCGACCGGGTGAAGCTCGACCCGTCGCTCATTGCGGACATCGAGAGCAGCGAGAAAGCCCGCGTGATCGTTCAGGCGGTCCTGCAACTTATCAAGGGCGTCGATTGCGAGATCGTCGCGGAAGCGGTGGAAACGGTCGCGCAGGCCGACATCCTCCGCGCCATGGGATGCGAGATCGTGCAGGGCTACGTCTTTGCGCACCCGATGCTCGAAGACGAGTTCCTCGCCTGG
>DASVXN010000171.1:0-4057 GCA_036392635.1 Sphingomicrobium sp.
AGCGCCGCTCCGCCGCCAAGGCCGCCTGGCGGCAATGCTCCCGGAGCAAGCCCGCCGAGCGCACCATCAAGACCGCCCTTGCCGAACATCGCCGCGAGCTTGCCGAGCCCGCCCATCTTCTTCAGCCGCTTCATCGCGGTGGACATTTCCTGGTGCATCTTCAGGAGCTTGTTGATCTCCTGGACCGTCGTTCCGCTGCCCTTGGCGATGCGGATCTTGCGCTTGGCGTTGATGATCTCGGGCTTCGACCGCTCCTTTGCGGTCATGGACGAGAGCATCGCCTCCATGTGGGTAAGCACCTTGCCCTTCTGGGCCTCGTCGACGGCGCCCTTCATCCCCTTGAGGCCCGGCATCATCCCCGCGAGAGCCCCAATGCCGCCCATGCGCTGCATCTGCTGGAGCTGCGCCCAGAGGTCGTCGAGGTCGAACTTGCCCTTGGCCATCTTGGCCGCGAGCTTCTCGGCTTCCTCGACCTTGATCGTCTCGGCGGCGCGCTCGACTAGGCTGACGACGTCGCCCATGCCGAGGATTCGCCCGGCGACCCGGTCCGGATGGAAGGCTTCGAGCTTGTCCAGCGCCTCGCCGACGCCGGCGAACTTGATCGGCTTGCCCGTGACGGCACGCATCGAAAGCGCAGCGCCGCCGCGCGCATCGCCGTCCATCCGCGTCAGGATTACGCCCGTGAGGTCGACCTCGCCTGCAAAGCCCTTGGCGACGTTCACCGCATCCTGGCCGGTCAGCGCATCGACGACGAGCAGCGTCTCGGTCGGCTGCGACGCCGCCGCGACGGCCTTCATCTCGCCCATCAGCTGGTCGTCGACGTGCAGACGGCCGGCAGTGTCGAGCAGGACGATATCATAGCCCTGGAGCTTCGCGGACTGGATCGCGCGCCTCGCGATATCCACCGGCTGCTGCCCCGCGACGACCGGCAGCGTATCCACGCTCGTCTGACGCCCGAGCACCGCCAACTGCTCCTGCGCAGCCGGCCGAGCGACGTCGAGCGAGGCCATCAGCACGCGCTTGCGCTCGCGTTCCGCCAGCCGCTTCGCGAGCTTCGCGGTCGTGGTCGTCTTGCCGGAGCCCTGGAGCCCGACCATCATGATCACGGCGGGCGGCGACACGTTGAGGTTGAGTTCGGCCGTTTCCGCGCCGAGCGTCTCGATCAGGGCGTCGTTGACGATCTTGACGACCATCTGCCCCGGCGTGACCGAGCGCAGCACTTCCTGGCCGACCGCCTTTTCGGTGACCTGCTCGACGAACTCACGCGCAACCGGAAGCGCCACGTCGGCCTCGAGCAGGGCAACACGCACCTCACGCATCGCGGCGCGCACGTCGGCCTCGGTCAGGGCGCCACGGCCCCGGAGCCGGTCAAATACGCTGCCGAGCCGATCGCTCAACGTGTCGAACATTCAAATCTCCTAACGATGCGAGACCGCCCATATGGGTACGGAAACGCAAAATACGCCGGCGGACGAAACCTCGTCGGCCGGCGTGCACCCGTGGGCGCTCGCATCGATGTGTTGTCGAAAACGACGGCGAAGCGCATAGCTTGGTGACTGTCGAGAGGCAACCCGCGTTGACCATTCGCAAGGAAGGTCACGATGACCAGTGGGCCAATTGCACAATCGCAACCCTTGGATCAGGCGACAATCGACGCGCCGACGCTGTCGGCCCGCGCCTTCGAGCCTCACACGAGATCGGTGTTCCTCGACGCCGGGTTGGAGCCCGGAATGCGGGTCCTCGATGCGTGGAGCGGTTCCGGCGATGTCGCACTCATCGCGCGAGAGATCGTCGGACCCTACGGGCATGTCACCGGCTTCGATGGCTCACCGGCAAGCGTCGGCTATGCCGGAGAACGCGCCCGCTCGCGCGACTACGACAATGTCGACTTCCTCGTCGCGGATGTCTCGTCGCTACCCTTTGGCGTGGAGTTCGACGCGATCGTTGGTCGTGTGGTCTTGATGTACCGCCTCGATCCCGTCGCCGACCTTCGTGCGCTCGTCAGCTGCCTGAAACCTGGCGGGCTCGTCGTCTTTCAGGAGACGGATCTTCTCTCAGGCAAGACCGTGCCGCCTGCACCGGTCGTCGAGGAAGTCCGAACGTGGATGCTCGACGCGTTCGCCCAAGCCGGCATCGAAATGGAGATGGGACACAAGCTCTATCAGACCTTCAAGGCCGCAGGCTTGCCCGCCCCAGACATGGAGATCGATGGTTTCATCGGGGGAGTCGAAGACGTCTCGCCGGCACTTTTCGCCAACGTCATCCGCATGCTCCTCCCACATCTTGAAGCACTCGGCGTCGCGACGGCGGACAAAGTTCAGATCGATACTTTGGAGCAACGGATGCGCGCCGATCTCGCAAGGACAGGCGGAGTGATGTCGACGCCGCTCCTGATCGCGGCATGGACGCGCCTGCCGCTTCAGCGTTCTTAGCCGAGGCGAGGCTTGCCCTTTGGCTTGCGCGGGCGGCCACCACCGGGGGCGCCACCAGGGCCGCCAGGTCCACGCGGACGATCGCCACCCTCTCCGTTGGGCCGCGGCGGGCGCGGCCCACGCGGCGGCCCACGCCGATCGGTCGGCCTCTGACGCTCAGGCACCCTGTCCAGGGGCCGCGTCTGCTGCATCTGCTGGCGCGGACCGACCGCATAGCCTTCCTTCAGCAACGACGTGAACGCCGTCCGAGTCGCCTCGACGATGGCGTCCTGAAGGTCCTTCGGCAGGTCGGCGAAGGTCACGTTGGGGTGGATCGCCTGCACGTCCCGAAGCAGCTGGTTCGGCAGCCCGCCCGAGGCCTTCTTCAACGCCGCCAGCGCATCGAGCACCGCCGAAAAGATGATCGATTGCATGACGTCGCTTGCCGCTCTCGTCATTGAAACTTGCACCCTCGCTTGTGGACTTGCGCCGAGCCGCTCCCTAAGTCCCGCGGCAATGAGTTCCCCCAGCCCCAGCACAGCGCAGCTAGCCGTCCTCTACGAGCACCCGCAGTGGTTTCAACCCCTGTTTGCGGCACTCGATCGGCGCGGAATGAGCTACGTGCCGATCCAACTCAGCGGCCACAGCTTCGACCCGGCGAGCCGCGAAGTCCCTGCCCCGCTGATCCTCAGCCGCGTCGCACAGTCGAGTTTCCTGAGGGAGCCGGAGCACCCGATCTTCTACGGCGAGGCCCTGCTCGACCATTGGGCGCAATGCGGAGCACGCGTGATCAACGGTGCCGACGTGCTGGCCGTCGACTCCTCTAAGGCGCGCCAGCTCTCGCTCATCACTTCGCTCGGCTACGCCATCCCAAAGACGCGCGTCGTGCACCGCGCCAAGGATCTGCCGATAGCGGCCGAAGGTTTCGACTTCCCGCTTCTGGTGAAGGCGAACATCGGCGGCTCCGGGGCCGGGATCGTGCGCTACTCCTCAGCGGATGAGCTGCGCTCGTCCGTCGCGGACAAGTTCGTCCCGCAGTCCGTCGACCAGGTCCTGCTTGTCCAGGACTATGTCCCGCCGCGCAACGGCAGCATCATTCGCATCGAAACGCTCGGCGGCCGCTTCCTCTACGCGATCGAGGTCGAGAGCCGCGCGGACAACTTCGACCTTTGCCCAGCCGATGCCTGTGTGGCCCAGCCCGGCCGCAAGCCGATCCGCATGGAAGCCGTCATGCCCGCGCCCGAGATCATCGAAGCCGCGGAGCGGATCGCCCGCGCTGCCGGCCTCGACGTTGGCGGGGTCGAGGTGGTGATCGACGATCGCGACGGCACCCCGCGCTTCTACGACATCAACGCCATGTCCAACTTCGTCGCCGATCCGCTGAACGTGCTCGGCTGGGACCCGCACGACCGCCTCATCGATTACCTCGAAGCGCAACTGAAAGGCAGGGAAGCGGCATGAGGTTCGGCTATTGGATGCCCGTCTTTGGCGGCTGGCTGCGCAACATCCCGGACGAGGGGATGGAAGCGAGCTGGGACTATGTGAAGCGCCTCACGCAGCGCAGCGAGCAGACCGGCTGGGACCTGACCCTCATCGCCGAACTCAACCTTAACGACATCAAGGGCGTCGACCAGCCTGCGCTCGAC